>NZ_JBHZAV010000009.1:62457-124287 GCF_042754445.1 Embleya sp. NPDC059213 | reverse complement strand
GGGGCCCCCCCCCGGGTCCCCCCGCCGGTTCCGCGGGGGGTCCCCCGGGGGCCGGGCCCCCCGAGGGCGCCGGCGCCGACGGTCAGCCCTTGCAGGACCACGGCGTTGCTGCCGACGGTGGCGTCCTCGCCCAGGTGCACGTTGCCGGAGATGTTCGCGCCCGGGTACACGGTGCTGCGGGGGTCGAGCACCGCGTCGTGACCGATGGTGGCGTTGTAGTGGACCTGCACGTGCCGGCCCAGGGTGACGCTGCTGGAGACGTGTGCGTTGGCCTGGATCAGGCAGCCGGCGGCGATCGAGGTCTCCGGCGAGATCACCGCGCGCGGATGCACGAGGGTGACGGCGCGCAGGCCGCGTTCGTCGAGCAGGAGAGCCAGTCGGGCGCGGGCGGCCGGGGCGGCGATGCCGACCAGGTAGTCGCCGGAGTCGACGTCGGCAGGGCGCAACACCGGCAGGCCGCGCACCTTCTCGCCGGCGCGGGCGTCGTCGAGGAACGCGGTGACGGTGAGGGTGGTGGCGAGCGCGGCGTCGAGGGCTTCGCGGCCTACGCCGCCGGCCCCGCAGATGTAGAGCGGCATGAGGGACATCCTGGCATCGCCGGGCGGCCGGGATGAGCGCGCGCACTGGGGCGCGGTACGGGTCGGGCCCGGATCGTCGAGCGGAAGCGGGTTGTGCGGTGGAGGCTGACCGGGAAGGGGACCGTCGGGTCCGGGGTTGGGCGCGGTATCCGTCCCGACTCGATCTGTTGGGTGTGGCCGTGGTCGCGATGACCGCGCTGTGGGCGCTGGTGGCGGCGGCGAACCGGGCCGGCGAGCCGGCGGCGTTCCTGCTCGCGTTGTCGGCCGCCGTCGGCGGGTATGTGCTGGGGCGTTTACTGGGCGTGGGTTCCGCGTTACCGGCGCCGGCGATGGTGGCCGGCGCGGTCGCGGGGATGTCGGTGTTGTGGCCGGGCGCGTCGAGTGGGGACGCGACGGCGCCGCCGTTGCACTACGGGAATGCGAACGGCGCGTTGGTCGCGCAGGCGGCGGGGGCCGCGTGTCTGGCGGCTCTGGCGGTCGCCTCCGCTCGGTGGCGGCGCGGAATTCTGGTATTGGCGGCCTTGTTGGTGCTCGCGACGTTCGCGACCCGGTCGGTGGCGGCCGCGGTGGGCGCGCTGGCGGTGTTGTCGGCCGGGTTGTTGTCGGCGGCGGCCCGTCGCAAGGGCACGGTGGTACTGGTGTCGGCCCTGTGTGTCGTCGGCGTCGCGTTGGGCACCGTGGTGCTGGGGGTGCTCGGGACGCGTACGGGTGCCCTGGAGGGCGCGGCCGAGGCGGGTCTGACCGAGCGTCGGGTGCAACTGTGGGGCGAGGGGGCACATCTGACGAAGAGTCTTCCGGTGCGCGGGACGGGTCCGGGGATGTTCGTGACGAACAGTGCGACCGCGAGTTCGGATGCGGATGTGCATTCGGCGCATTCGTTGTGGCTGCGACAGAGCGCCGAGCAGGGGGTCCCGGGCGCGGTGTGTCTGGTCGCGCTGGTGGGGTGGGTGTACGTGCGGTTGTGGCGGTCGCCGCAGCCGGTTGCGGTGGTGCTGGTCGGGTCGGCGACGTTCACCGCTTTTCTGGTGCAGGCGTCGATCGACTATGTGGCCGAGTTTCCTGCGGTGTTGGTGGCGGTCGGGGTGCTGACAGGGGTGGCGACGGCCGGTCCGGATCGCAGGTCGCGGGCACGGTCGGCGGACGGGGTCTCGTAGCGCGGGCGGGTTGTGGGTCGACCGGCGCGCAGTGGGGATTGTCTGTAATGGGTGGCTCATTACTTTTGGGCGTGACGCCCGACTCACCCATATCCAGGGGTGCGAAACCTCAGATGATGCTCAGATCCGTGTTGTGTGACGGGCTCCGCGTCTATTTTGTGGAATCGCCGCACCACGGGCGCACCTATTTCCCAGGCAAGGGGAATGTCACGTCGATTCGCAGGTTTGTCGATCCGCGTGCAGGATTGCCGGAATCCCGTTTCGAGTTCGTTGCGGGATTTTCCAGAAAATAAGAAAAGCGGGACGAGCGGTCCGGGGGGCCGCTGCCGCACAGGTGGGTATGAGCCCTGGGTGTCCCGTGTACGTGCAGGTCACAGCGTGCCTGGGTCGCACGATCGTGTTCCGGACGATTCCGGGAAGCCCTCACCGCGATATCGCCTCGGGCCCTTCGAATACGCTGCGCGACCGGTTCGACGTGACGTCCGTGCTCGACCCCCACGATCGGGCACGGACATCCGCACATCGAGCCGTTCCGGCCTCAGGAGACCTCTTCGGCCAGCGAGTCGCCCTTCGGCCGCTGCGGTGGCAACAGCCGGGTCGGGTCGACCGGGGAGTGCGTGATCGGCGCGGACCAGACGATGGGTCTGGGCAGCGGGAATGTCTCGCCGCGGTCCTGCCGGACGGTGCCGGAGCGGGCCGCGGCCTCGCGCCCGGGATCCTCCTGGGGCAGCGTGGCGACCGGCACCGGGAAGCCCGGGTTGACGCCACCGGCGGCGGTGATCCCGCTCGGCTTGAGCAGCACGCCGACGGTGCGCCACAGGATGACCAGGTCGACCCGCAGGCCGCGGTTGCGCACGTACCAGAGGTCGTATTCGATGCGCACCGGCCAACTGAGCGCGTTACGCCCCTGAACCTGTGCCCAGCCGGTCAGCCCGGGTCGCACGTCGAGCCGGCCGCGCTGGCGTTGTGTGTAGTGCACGACCTGGCTCGGCAAGGTCGGCCGCGGCCCGATGATGCCCATCTGACCGCGCAACACATTGATCAGTTGCGGCAGTTCGTCCAGGCTCGTGGTCCGCAGCAGTTGCCCGGCGCGGGTGATCCGGGTCGCGTCGGGTTCGTCCGGATAGCGCGGGTCGTGCATGGTGCGGAACTTGAGGATCTCGAAGTCGCGGCCGTGCAGGCCGCTGCGTGTCTGGCGGAACAGTACGGGTCCACCCATGGTCGCGCGGATCATCACGTGTATCGCGAGCAGGACCGGTCCCAATAGAACCAATGCCAGCACGGCCACGGTGATGTCGAACAGTCGTCGCATGCCATGCCCCTCCCCTGGTGTGGCGTTCGGTGTGGCGTCCCTCGGGCGCCGGCGGTGTCTCCCTCACCGGCCGTCGCCCGTTGTGCGTCAAGTCCAGCCCAGGCCGCGGCGTCCGGCCACGGCCCGATAGGTGTCGATCGAGATGCCCGCGACGCGGCGCTGGTCGAATTCGGCCAGTGCGCGTCGCCGGGCGGCGGCGCCGAGTTCGGCGCGCAGATCCGGTTCGGTGAGCAGTCGGTCGATCGCGGCGGCCAGCGAGCGGGGCTCGCCGGGCGGCGCGAGGAGCAGGTGTTCGCCGTGGGTGCCGATCTCCCGGCAACCCCGGATGTCGCTGAGCACCATGGGCAGC
Source organism: Embleya sp. NPDC059213 (assembly GCF_042754445.1). Taxonomy (NCBI): domain Bacteria; kingdom Bacillati; phylum Actinomycetota; class Actinomycetes; order Kitasatosporales; family Streptomycetaceae; genus Embleya; species Embleya sp. NPDC059213. The sequence goes on along the minus strand of NZ_JBHZAV010000009.1, from coordinate 120,894 downwards.
GCGCAGGACGCGGCCTCCATGGCCGATCGTGAGAAGCCCTCGCGGTGCGAGGGCAGGACGAACACGTCGAGGGCGTTGTACACGGCGGGCATGTCGGAGCGTGCGCCGACGAATTCGACCCGGGACCCGTGCACGGCGCGCGAGACCGCGTCGGCCTTGTCCGGGTCCTCCGGCCCGATCCATACGAATCTGGCCTTGCCCGCGAGCAGTCCGGCTGCTTCCACGTATTCGAGGATGCCCTTTTCCGCGACCTGCCGCCCGACTCCGCCCACGAGCAGTTCGTCTTCGGCCACGTTCAGTGCCCGACGAACGGCCGCCCGGGCGACGGGATCGGGTCGAAAGCGGGTCAGATCGGTACCGTTGCCGACCACTCGCGCGCGCCACCCGGGCACGGCCCGGCGCAGCGTCGCGTGGTCGGTGGCGTTCTGGTACAGCTCGGCGTGCGAGGCGCGGGCGGCCAGGCCCTCGGTGCCGAGCACGAACGCCCGGCGGGCCCACGGGTCGCCGGGGCGGATCCACAGGCCGTGACAGGTGTTGACCACCACCGGAACGCCGGTGGCGCGGCCCAGGATCCGGCCCAGCACACCGGTCTTCGGGTTGTGCGTGTGCAGCACGTCCAGGCGCAATCGGCGCAGGGTGCGCACCAGTTCGCCGGCGGCCGCGGCGTCGCTGCGCAGACTCCAGGCGCGGGTCAGCGAGTTCAGCGGTACGTGGGTGACGCCCAGCGCCTCGATCTCGGGGACGTAGGGGCCGGCGGCGCTGATCCCGTAGGTCTCGAAGCCGGCCGCGACGTCCTCCTCCAGTTCGGTGCGCAGGAGCAGGGCCAGGCTCATGTCGATGGTGGTCAGGTGGGCGACCCGCAGGGGTCGACCACCCGGCCCGCGCGGCTCACGCATGGGCACCGGCCCGCTTGCCCAGGCTGACCACGGCCGCGTAGGCGCGTTCCTGCGCGAGCCGGCCGCCGAGTTTGGCGCGGAAGAACGCGGGTGGGTCGGTACGGCGGACCGGGACCCGGCGCAGCCGGATCGGGTCGCAGCCCGGGAGGTTGCGGCCGAGCACGCCGGTGGCGGCGCTGCGGAATCGGCAGCGCAGGGCGTGCTCCATGTCCGGGACGGCGATGCCCCACGGGTAGGCGAAGTGGGCCGGGCGCAGCCCGAGTCGACGCTCGACGTCGTCGGAGGCTTCGTCGAGTTCGGTCGCGGTGAGTGCCTCGGGGCGGGCGTGGCTTCGGGTGTGGTTGCCGATGGTGGCCAGGCCCGATTCGGCCAGTTCGGCGACCTGCTCCCAGCTCAGCGCGGGGGATCCGCCGCTGGTACCGGTGGAGCCCTCCCAGCGCATCTGTTCGCCGATGCAGCCGGTGGCCAGGTAGAGGGTGAACGGCAGCGCGCGGGCCCGCAGTTCCGGCCAGGCGTTGGCGTACACGTCGGCGAAGCCGTCGTCGAAGGTGAGCACGATCGAGGGTGTCGGGTCGCCGGCCGCGAGCCGGTCCACGGCGGTGTCCAGCGAGACCACGTGCGCGCGCGGGAGCAGGTCGAGCTGGGTACGGAACGCGTCTGCGGGCAGGTCGAGTTCGTCCCGGCTGCCGCCGCCGACCCGGTGGTAGATGAGCAGCGTCGCGCCGGGCGCGGGATCGCGGCCGAGCGAGGTGGCGGCCAGGCCGCGCTTGAGCGTGGCGCGCACGCGGTCGCCGCTGATGGCGGTCATCGGGTGGTGCCCTTCGGGGTGAGCCGGGTGGGATGGGTACGGGCGAGCGGCCACGGGATCGGTTCGCTTTCCCGCCGGAGCGGGGTGCCGGCGCGGCCGGCGGGGTCGAGCAGGTGCAGCCGCAGGGTCTCGCCCAGGGCGGTGGCCACACTGCGTACCGCTTCGTCGGGCTCCCACGCGTGTGGGTGCTCCCGGTCGGTGCCCAGCGCGGCGACGGTGTGCACGGTGCGGTCCGCGTCCAGGTGCACCAGGGTGTGTGGCTCCTCGCCGACCAGCCACCACGTCTCGCCGCGGGTCCGGCCGCCGTCGACCACGTCGGTGCCCCGATAGCCGCAGGCCAGCGCGATGGGTCGGTTGTGCTCGGCGCCTGCTTCGTGGACCGGGTCGAGCTTGTGGCCAGCTTCGCCGTGTGGGTTGATCGCGGGCGGGATCACCGTCTCGGCGACCAGGGTGGGTTGCTCGGCCGCGGGCTTGGCGCGGCGGACCCGAAGGTGTTGTTCGACCGACATCCGGGTGGCTCGGGCGAAGCCGCGGACGGGCAGGGTGGCGGCCAGCAGGCGTCGGTCGCGGATCGCCTCGATGTCCCACAGGGCGGGGCGCTCGGGGGCCAGTCGCAACTTCTGCGGGGTGCGGGTGGGCATCAGGTCGACCAGGCGCGGGCTGCTGCCGGCGGGCCAGGGTTCGGTCAACACCCGTTCCTGGGCCTGCCATTGCACCACGGTGCCGATGCCGAGCGCGGCGAAGCGCTCGTCGTAGGCGGTGGAGTGCCAGGTGGCCACGTCGCCCAGGCGGAACCACAGGTGCATCGCGGCGGGGATGCCGTCCACCCGCAGGATGTACAGCCGGGCCCAGTCGTGCCGGGCGGCGCGGGCGATCAGTTCGCGGCGGGCCTCGGCGGCGGCGGGTTGCAGCGGGCCCTTCCAGCTACGGGCGAACAGGTCGGTGTAGAGGGCGAATCCGGCGTCCAGGTCGCGCTCGGATCCGGTGTCGGCGCCGGCCAGTTCCTCGACGGTCAGGTCCCAGTGCGCGCGCACCCGGGCGGCGAAGCGATGTGCGTAGCGGTCGAAGCTGCGGAATCGGGCCTTGTGGCCGGCCCAGCCGCCTTCGACGCCGGCCAGCATGTCGCAGGCTTTTTCCCGGGCGGAGACGGTGTAGCCGCACGCGCGCAGTCCGGCGATCAGCCGGTGGGTCTCCGGGTCCCGGCTGGGCATCCGGTGCAGGCGCAGTTCACGGATGCCGGTGCGGGCGAGGGCGTCGGCGATCGAGTCGGCGCCGTGCGGTTCGTCGGGGTGCACGACCACGTGGCTGCGGGGACGGCGGTGTGCCGAGAACACTCCCCAGCGTTCGGCGCCGATCCGCTCCAGCGGCAGCAACGCGCGCGGCTGGTCGGCGTCGTCGAGTACGGAGACCACCCGGATGTCGTCGAGCGGGTCGTGGTGGCCGTGCAGGGTGGAGGCGAACCACGCGTGCGTGTCGAACGGGTCGGCGTGCACGCCGCGGGCGGCCACGAGCCGGTCCCAGGACGCGGCGAACGCGGCGTCGATCTCCAGCGGGTGCATCGGGCGGGCGTGCATCAGGCCCCCTCGGCGCGGCTGAGCGCACCGCGGGCGTCGGTGCCGGCGGCGGACGTGGCGGCCTCGGCGGCCGTGCCGGGCACGGTGGTGACCGGGTCGGCTCCGGTGGGGGCGAGGCCGGCGGTGGGCGGGCCCCACGCGCGGGGCCAGCGCAGGCGCGGGTCGCGCACGGGCACCTCGTCCAGGTACCGGACGGGCGACGCGAGCAGGTCGGCCAGCATCAGCGCGATCGCCTCCAGGGTGTAGGTGGGGTCGTAGCGCACGACCTCGCGCAGGGTGGGTACGGGTTCGTGGTGGTCGACGCGGGCCACCGCCAGCGGGCCGGTGCCGATCCGATACCAGCGGTCGTCCGGCCCCCAGTCGGCCCGCATCTCCTGCGGGCCCCGGCGGGCGCAGGCCACGGTGAGCAGGCGCAGCGTGGGTTGGTCCAGGGTCAGCTCGGCGGCGGCTCGGGTCGGGATCTCGGTCGCGGGTCGGGCCTCGAACCGGCGGGCGGTGCCCGAGGAGCCGGGGTCGACCGCGGTCACCCGCGCGCGCAGGCCGCGGACCCGGGCCCGGGTGGCGATCGGGATCGCGCGTTGCGCCTCGCGGGCGCCGCGCAGCAGCGGCAACACCCGGCTGGGCACCCGGGCGGCGCACATGTCGAGCAGGGCTGGTCGTTCGGTGCTGACCCGGTCCTTGAGCGGGCTCGCCCCGGGCAGCAGGTCGATCAGGGTCAAGCCGCCTTCGGCGAAGGCAAGTTCCTGGGCGCGCCAGTGCACCACGTTGCCCGGGGAGAGCATCGCGGCGGCCGGGTCGTAGGCGACCGTGTGCCAGTGCACGACCGGGCCGATGCGTACGCCCAGGCAGGACGCGATGGCGCGGTCGTCGGCGTAGAGCACGTACAGCCGGGCCATGCCGCGCGCGTCGAGGGCCTGGGTGAGCAGTCGGCGGCGCTCGGGCGCGGCGCCGAGTCGGCCCTTCCAGCTCAGGTCGAACAGTTCCTCGTGGTCGGCCAGGCCGGCCGCCAGCGGCGGGGTGTCGGGCGCGCCGAAGGCGGCCACCCGCAGCTTCCACAGTTGTCCGGCCCGCCGGGTGGTCTGGGCGATCGCGCTGTCGAAGCCTCGGTGTCGGGCCCGGTAGCCGGACCAGCCGTCGGGGGTGGCCTCGATCATGTCGGTCATGCGTTCGCGCACGTCCACCGCGTAGCCCGCCTCGCGCAGCGCGGCGACGAGGGCGTGTGTGGCCGGGTCCCGGCTGGGCAGGCGCTGGAGCGTCAGTTCGCGGATGCCGGTCCGGCGCAGTTCCGCGACGAGTTGGCGCAGTACGGCGGGCTCCGGCTCGGGTGTGCCCAGCACGACACGTGTCCGTTCGCGTTGGCCGCGGCCGAGTTCGTGGGCGCGGCCGGCCGAGTCGAGCTCCAGCGGGAGCAGGGCCAGCGGGCGCCCGGCGGCGAATACGCCGGGTATGCGCACGTGTTCGGCCCGCTCGGGGCGGCTTGCCACCCACGAGGACGCCCACGCGTGTGTATCGAAGACGTCTGCCTGGACCCCCCGTCCCACCACCAATTCGTCCCACGCACGAGCCAGATCGGCATCGATCTCCTCGGCGCGCAGGGTCGATGCACGATTGACCATCGCCTGGCCCCCACCTCGCGGTCCCGATGTGAGCAGCATCGGAACGTTTGTGCCCAACCGGCGTCCCCCGCCCCCACACGGTCGGGACACGAGTCGCCCGCCGACCAGATTAGGCCGGATGGGTCACGCGTGAAGGGTGTTTCGCAATCCGTCCACGAGTCGTTGGTGATGCTCCGCGATATCCGGGGTTGGCAAGCTTGCCCCGATGTGGCCGGTGGGCGGACGGCGGATGACCGGCGGTGGACGGCGTTCGGCGACCGGCTGACGGGAGGTGACCCCGCTGTTACGGTTCCGGCAACGACGCCGCGGGGCTGGGGAGGCTTGGGTGGGCGGTTCGATGGTGGGGTCGGTGCGGTCCGGGGGCGACGCGTTGTTGCGGCGTTCTCCGGCGCAGGTGTGGTTCGCGCGGCGCGCCCGGCTGCGGCTCGCGGTGCTCGGGTATCACGGGATCGCGGATCCGGACACGTTCGCGGGCCAGTTGGACCGGCTGCGCCGGATCGCGCGCCCGGTGTCCCTGGACGAGGTGGAGACGGCGCTGGCCACCCGCCGCGCGTTGCCCGCCAAGGCGGTGTTGCTGACCTTCGACGACGGTGAACGCAGCATCCTGGAGCACGGTTTGCCGCTGCTGCGCGAGCGTGGCATCCCGGGGGTGGCCTATGTGGTGGCCTCGGCGATCGACTCGGCGACGCCGTTCTGGTGGCACGAGGCGGACCGGTTGGTCGCCGCCGGGGCGCGGGTGGCGGGCGAGCCGGAGCGTTCGCCGGGCGCGTGGGTGGCGTATCTGAAGACGGTGCCGCAGGAGCGGCGACTGCGCCTGCTCGCGGCGCTGCGCGAGGGCCACGAACCGGTGCGGACCGCCCAGTTGACCGGTGCGGATCTGGGCACGCTGGAGTCGGGCGGCGTGCGGGTGGAGAACCATTCGCTGACCCACCCGCTGCTCGACCGGTGCACCGATGCCGACGTGCGGGACGAAGTGGTCCAGGCACACGAGCGGTTGACCGGGTTGCTCGGTCGCGCGCCGAGTTCGTTCGCGTATCCGAACGGCAACTGGGACGTGCGGACCGAACGGTTGTTGGTCGAACTCGGTTACCGCACCGGGTTCCTCTTCGATCATCGGCTCGGACCCAGGCTGCCGGACCACCCGTTGCGGATCTCCCGCCTGCGGGTCGGGTCGAATACCCGCCCGGATCGCTTCGCGACGATCCTGTCCGGGCTGCATCCGGCCCTGCATTCGCTGCGCGGCGGGCATTGACCTGCTTGAATCGGCGCGTTGTTCGGGCCGATGGTGCGCGGATCCGGTCGAGAACCCGACTCCGGTCGACGGACCCGACCGCGCTCGACGGACGAGACAGGGAGATCACCGTGCTTGCTCTGCCCACGCTGCTGCGCTCGCCCGGCGAGTTGGCGGCGCTGGTCCCGTCCTGGCGCGCGCTGGTGGCCGCGACGCCCGGGACGTCGTACTTCACCACGCCCGACTGGGTGTTGGGCTGGAGCGAGTCGCTGGGTCGGGAGCAGGCCGGCCGTGCGGTGGTGGCGGTGTGGCGTGCCGAGGACGGCGCCGCGGAGGCGGTCGTACCGCTGCTGCGCGCCCGTGAGCGGCTGCATCCGCGGTTGCCCGGCGGTGTATTGAGCTGGACGCTGCTGGGCACCGGGCCGGGCGCCGCGGACCACTGCGGGTTCGCCGTCGATCCGGTCCGACACCAGGACGTACGCGCCTGGTTGGCCTCGCTCGCCCGGCGGCGCAGCATGGTCTTCCCGCACCTGGACGCGGCCACCGGCGATCCGTTCCTGCCGCCCGGGGCCCGCGAGATCGAGCGCACCGCGTGTCCGGTGATGCCGGCCGACCCGAACGCGCTCGGCTCGGCCAGGCATCGACAGGGGGTGCGGCGCAAGGCTCGGAAGCTGGCCGAGGACGGGATCACCTTCGACTGGGTGACACCCGACGCGATGACCCCCGAACTGTTCGACGACCTGTTGCGGCTGCACCGGTTGCGTCGGGAGGCGATCGGTGGGTCGAGCGCTTTCGACGCGACCCGGCGTCCGTTGCACGCGGCGCTCGCGGCGCGCGCCGATGCCGATCGTGGGCCGTGCGCGCTGGTGGCGCGTGATTCGCAGGGCCGGTCGGTGGGGATCCTGTACGGGTTCCTGTGGCAGGACACCTTCGCCTACTACCAGTTGGGCTGGGATCCGGCCTACGCGAAGGCGAGCCTGGGCACGGTGTTGTTCCACGAGACGCTCACCGCGCTGGCCGAGCGGGGGGTGCGGACCTTCGACTTCCTGCGCGGGGCCGAGGAGTTCAAGCACCGATTCGGTGCGACCGATCGATACGACACGACATGGCTGGTGGCCCGGGGAGCGGGCGGCGCGCTGTTGGGCGCGAAGTCCGCCGCTCGCCGGGTCAGGGATCGCCGGCTGCGGCCGGTTCGGGGGGAAGCGTGAAGGATCGCATCAGGCTCGTGCACGTGGTGTGGCGGCTGAGCGTCGGCGGTGGCATCCCGCAGGTGAGCCGGCAGGTACTGGCCGGACTCGACCCGGAGCGCTTCGAGTGCCACGCGATCATCGCCCGGCCGGCCTGGGAGGAGGACCGGCTGGCCGAGTTGGGGCCGAACGTGACCGTGCACGCGCTCGACCACGAGGGGCCGACCCGGCCGCAGGACGAGATTCGGCTCGGGCTGCGGATCGCCTCGCGGGTGCGCGAGTTGCGTCCGGACGTGTTGCACGCGCACAGCGGCACGGCTCGGCTGTCGCTGCCGTCCGCGCTCGGCTCGCCGGGGACGCCCAGGGTGCTGGAGGTGCACGAGCCGCTCAAGGACGGCCTGCACTCCCGGCTGACCAACGGCATCGAGGTCGGCATGGTCAAGGCGGCCGGTTTCCGCCCGTTCGCGCATTCGACACACGTCCGGGATGCGACCGCGGCGATCCTGGGGTGGCGGCCGGAACGTATCCCGTTGGTGCCGTTGGGTGTTCCGGTGCACGAGCCGGATCCGGCGGCGGGGCCGGCGTTGCGCGCCGAGTTGGGCATTTCGCACGAGGCACGCGTGGTGGTGGGGGTCGGTCGGGCGACACAGAAGAACATCCCGCTGATGGTGCGGGTCGGCGCGGACGTGGTGCGCAAGCTCGGCGACGCCGGTCCGCCGGTGGTGTTCCTGGTGATCGGTCGTCAGGAACCGGAGATCGCGGCGCTGATCGAGGAGTTGGGCGTCGGCAAGCACGTGCGGGTGGTCCCGCCGTTGCCGCGACTGAGCGACGCCTTCGACGCGGCCGACCTGTTCCTGTCCACGTCGCACTACGAGGGCTTCGGGCTCGCGGTCGCCGAGGCGATGATGGCGGGCGTACCGGTGGTCGGCACGGCCGTGGGCGGGGTGACCGACGTGGTCGCGGACGGGGTCACCGGGCGGTTGTTGCGGGCGGGTGATCGCGGCGGGCTGGTGATGGCGTGCCGCGAGTTGCTCACCGACGACGCGTTGCGGGCCCGGATGGGCGCGGCGAGCCGGGAGCGGGTGCTGGGCCGGTTCACCCGCCGGCACATGCTGGACGGCTTCGCCGAGGTCTACGAACGCGCCGCGCACCGCCGCCGCTAGGCGCCGAGGGCGCGGCTCGGCCCCGAGCGCCGGCCGGACTGCTACCGATCGATCCGGCCGGCGTTCGAGGCCGCTCGATGGGTGGGACGACGGGGGTCGGTCAAGGGCACAGTTCGGTCAGGATGTGGTCGGCGACCGCGGGCCAGGTCATCGTGGTGCGCAGTTCCACGCCGCGGGTGATGGCTCGGGTACGGAAGGTCGGGTAGTCGGCGCTCAGTTGGGTGAGGGCCTCGGTCAGGGCGTCCACGTCGCCCGGCGGTACGGCGATGCCCGCGTCGCCCACGATCCACGGTTGGTTGCCGACCGTGGAGGCCACGCACGGCAGGCCGCGGGTCAGCGCCTCGACCAGGGCGATGCCGAACGCCTCCATGTGTGTGGGGATCACCACCGCGTCGGCCTCGTCGTAGGCCGCGCCCATCGCCGCGTGCGGCACCCGGCCCAACGCCCGCACGCCGGGCGGCAGCGGTCCGTCGGGGCCGCTGCCGACCAGGGTCAACGTCCGGCGCGGGTCGCGCGCGTACAGGCGCGCGAAGGCTTCCAGCAGCGTGGGGCCGCCCTTGAGCTCCCACTGTGTACCGACGAACAGCAGTCGGGGCGGATCCGCCGCACGCGGACCGGGATCCGCCGCCGCGGGGCCCGCGTTGGTGCCCGCGCCCACCACGTGCACCCGGTCCGCGGCCAGCCCGTACTCGGTGACCAGCACGTCCGCCGTGCTCGGCCCCATCACGAACACCCGGTGGGCGCCCGACAACAGGCGCCGCTCGCGGGCCAACCACCCGTCCGTGAAGCGGGATCGATGCATGCCGCCGACCGCCGCGCCCTCCAGGCCCACCCGGTCGGTGTAGACGCCGTAGCGCACCCCCGCCGGCGGCACCAGCGCGGGCAGTGTCTGCACGATCAGCACCGGACGGTGCGGGCCGAGCAGACCTCGCGCCCGGGCCCTGCGATCCAGCGCCGCCGTCCAGGCGTGCGTCTTGGTCCACGGCGTCCCGGGCCCGGCCCGGCGCGCCTCGCGCACGGCCCGCAACCGGGCGCCGGCCAGACCCGGCGCGCGGGCCAGCGGCATCAGGTCGTGCGCCTCGACCGCGGTGCGCTCCGCCAGCGCCCGGCGCAGCGCCGGCACCGAGCCGGAGAACGCCCCGACGTGCAGCATGGTCAGGCCGGTCGAGCCGGTCATCCCGTCGTGGCCCCACGCGCGCCGCGCGTGCGCCGGCGCAGGGCCTGGCCGCGCTGCCCGGCCTTGAAGCCCACCAGCCGCCCGCCGACCCGGACCGCCTCGCCCACCCGGCCGCGCGCCACCGGCCGCTCCAGCCGTGCCTGTTCGTACCATTCGACCAACCGGCCGGCCTGGCTCTCCAGCGCGAAGCGCTCGTGCACCAGGTCCAACGCCCAGCCGCCGATCCGCTCGCGTTCGGCCTGATCCCGCAGCAGCGCGGTGAGTTGGCCGACCAGCGGGTCCTGCTCGACCGGCACCCGGCCCGCGCCCAGGCCGTAGAAGCCCAGCGCGTCGAAGTCGCCGATCGTCTCCGGGGTCACCGGTTTGCTGAAGCCCTGTTCGCCGACCACCACCGTGGGTTTGCCGAAGGCCATCCCGCGCAGCGCCGAACTGCCCATTCCCACCACGACGTCCGCGAGCGCGTAGGCCGGGCGCGGGTCGGCCAGCTCGCCGGTCAGCACGATCGCGCGCCGACCCAGGTTGCCGTTGTGGTCGGCGGCGCGGGCCTGGAGTTCGCGTTCGATCGAGCCACCGCCGACCATCACCAGGCGCAACCCGGGAATGTCCGGGGACAACCGGGCGACGGCGTCCATGGTGCGTTCCAGGTGTTCCTGTTTGAGGTGCCGGGCCAGCCGCGACACCACCACCACGGTGGGTGCGGGCTTGAGCAGTCCGTGTTCGGCGGCGAACGCGTCGACGTCGACCTCCGGTGTGCCGTCGGCCTTCGCCGAGCCGACCGGGTGGTCGATCGCGGTGTCCACCGGCGGCTCCAGCAGGTGCACTCGCGCACCCTCCAGGCCGCGCAACTCGCCGGTTTCCTCGTACAACTCGCCGTAGCCCACGGTGAGCGGCACGCCGGTGCGCGGAAAGTACGGGGGCAGGCTGCCCATCGACATGATGGTGCCCAGCACCGGGGTGCCGCGCGGCACGAAGGCGCCGAGGAACGCCTCGACGAGCGGCCAGTATTCATAGGTGTGCACCACGTCGATCCGATGCCGACGCACCGCCGCCGCGATGGTCCGGGAGACCGCGGGCGAGGGCCGCACGTGGGCCCGTTCAGGGAGTGCGAGCAGCGGCAGTCCGGCGGCGGCTACCCGTTGCCGGAGCGGGCCCTGACGTCCCATCACCCACACTTCGTGGCCGAGGTCGCGGACGGCGCGGGCCAGGTCCACGGCGTTGATCGAGCTGCCGCCGAGTTGCATGTCGTGCGGACACACCAGGATGCGCACGGTCGGTCACCCCTCCCAGGTGTGGTCGACGTAGACCGGCGCGGCCAGCACCACCGCGCGCGGCGGGGTGTCCAGTTCGGGGCCGGCCACGTCGAACTGCTTCGCCGGATGCCAGGTGGTCAGCGGGTGCCCGTCCCGGTCGTAGACGCCGATCCACAGCGCGTATCGGCCACGTGGCAGCGGGAGTCGGTCCAGGGTGCACCTGACCCGGTTGCCCGCTCGGCCGAACTGCACGTCCCGGCGGGTGGTGAAGACCGGACTGGCGGTGCCCTCGGTGACCCCGATATGCACCGTGGCGGGTCCGCGATGGTCGCCCGTGAACTCCGCCTCGACCACCATCGACCGGTTGGTGGTGGGGCCGGCCGTGTCCACGCCGCGCACGTCCACGAAGGTGGTCCGGATCGCCTCGTCGGTGCGGGTGCGCGCCTCGGTCTCCTCCTCGACGCTGTCCCGATATCCGCGCAGCGCCTGCCGGATCGGGCCGTCGGTGCGGATCTCGCCCTGCTCCAGCCAGATGCCGCGGGTGCAGATCGACTCGACCGAGGCGAGGTCGTGCGAGACCAGCACGAGCGTGGTGCCCTGTTCCAGCACCACCCGCATCCGGTCCAGGCATTTCTGCTGGAAGAGCGCGTCGCCGACCGCGAGCACCTCGTCGACCAGGAGCACGTCCGGTTCCAGGAACGCGGCGACCGCGAAGCCCAGTCGCATCTGCATGCCGGAGCTGTACCACTTGACCTGCCGGTCGATCGCGGTGCCCAACTCGGCGAAGTCCACGATGTCGTCGAACCGGTTGGCCACCTCGGCCCGCTTGAGGCCGAGCAACGATCCGTACAGGAACGCGTTCTCACGTCCCGTCAGGTCCGGGTGGATGCCCGCTCGGACCTCGATCAGCGCGCCGACGCGACCCCGCACCTGGAGTCGGCCGGCATAGGGGTACATCACCCCGGTGAGCATCTTGAGCAGCGTCGACTTGCCCGACCCGTTGGAGCCGATCAGGCCGACCGCCTCGCCGGGGTCGATGTGGATGTCGATGTCGCGCAACGCCCAGCGCCAGTCCGCCTGGTCGCGGCCGGAGATCTTGCGCGCGATGCGGCCCAGGTTGTCCCGCAGGAGCATGCGCTGACTGTCCGCGCGAAATCGTTTCCACAGGTGCTCGGCCCGGATGGTGCCCAGCGGCAGGGTGCCCGGCTTGACCGGGGCCTTGGTCGTCGTCGGGCTAGGCGACATCGGCGATCCCCGCTTCGAGCTTCTTGAAGATCTTGTATCCGACGATCAGGAGCACGGTCGCCGATCCGGCGGCGGCGCCGGTGAGTTCCCAGTCGGGTTGTTGTCCGTACAGGATCGACCGTCGGTAGCCGTCGATCACGGCGGCGAGCGGATTGCAGATCACGTACGGCAGCAGCCAGTCCTTGGTGATCTGGTCCATCCCGTAGGCGACCGGGGTGGCGAACATGCCCATCTGCATGAGCAGCGGCAACACGTGTCGGATGTCGCGGAAGTAGACCACCGCCGCGGACAACACGAGCACCACCCCGAGGGTGACCTCGAATTGGATGAGCAGCAGGATCGGCAACGCCCAACTGGTCGCCGCGGGCGGCGTGGTGTACGCCGCGAACAGCACGACCAGTACGGAGGAGGCGATCAGCATGTCCACGGTGGCCACGATCACGGTGGCGAACGGGAAGACCTCGCGCGGGCAGTAGACCTTGTTCAGCAGCGGCCCGTTGGACACCAGGGACGAGGAGCCCTGGGTCACCGAGGACATGAAGAAGGTCCACGGGAGCAGGCCGAGGTAGCTGAACAGCGGGTAGGGCACGTCGTACTTGTGCGCCGTCTCGCTGAGGTTGCCCACCCGCTGGAAGACGACGGTGAACACCAGCATCAGCAACACGGGGGTGATCACCGCCCACGCGAAGCCGAGAACGGCTTGTTTGTAGCGGGCCTTGAGGTCGCGCTCGGCCAGGGTGCGGACGAGTTCGCGCGAGTGCCACAACTCGCGGATGCCGCGGATCAGGCTGGTGCGGCGCTTGAACTTGAGTTCCGGCGGTGGTCCCTTGATCTCGGGGTCGGGTGCCTGTGCTGCGGCAATCCGGCCGGTTCCGCTGCCGACGCCCGCCATGGGCGCCGCATGTCGTCCGGTACCGGTGCGACTGTCGATGGTCGGCGTGGTCGCTCCCCCGTGGCCCGTGATGGGCGCTCCGTTGACGTGTGTTCGGTGGTCGGCGGGTTCGTCGACACTGCCGCCCGGCCGCGCATGCCGGCCCACCCGGCCCATGCCGTCGCCGGGCATGCCGACGGCACCCCCCACATACTCCCCCACGGACTCCCCCTCCCTGGTTCGACAACAACCTTGGCACATGCGATCTCCCCACGAGTCGCATTCGGCCGTACGGAACTCGACGCTCCCGCCCTACTTCTTCCCCACCCTGCGGTCCTGCGGCGTCATCGGCGCTGTTCGTCGAGCAGCGCGATCCACGCGTCCACCACGGTCTCCATCGCGTGCCGTTCCAGGCAACGGGCCCTGGCCGCACGCCCCATCGTGTCCCGATCGGCCAACACCCGGCGAATCGCGGCGACCAGCGCCCGCGGGTCGCCGGGGCCGGGACCGACGTCGGCGAGCGCGCCGGTGACCCCGTCCACGACCACGTCGCGCACGAAGCCGACATCGGTCGCCGCAGCCGGGACCGCGCTCAGGCCCGCCTCGACGAGCACGCCCGGGACGCCCTCGCTGGTGCTGGACAATACGAGCAGGTCGGCGGCCCGGTACACCGGACCCGGGTCGGCGAGGTTGCCGGTGAAGGTGACCCGGCCCGGCGCCCGGCGTTCGGCGAGCGCCTCCAGGGCGGCCCGTTCGGGGCCCTCCCCGGCCACGAGCAGGCGGTGGTCCGGGGTTTGCGGAGGCTCCCCGACGCTCGCCGGCTCGGTGCCCGCGAGCAGGCCGAACGCCTCGATCGCCAGCGCGACCCGCTTCTCGCCGGCCAACGCGCCCACCACCGCGAGCACCGTCGCCTCCGCCGGCAGCCCCAACTCGGCACGCGCCTTGGCCCGATCGCTCTCGTCCGGCGGCGGGAATCGTTCCGGTCGGCGGCCGTTGGGGATCGCCCGCACCCGCTCCGGCGCCAACCGGTAGGTGTGCAGCAGCACTTCCCGGCCCATCGGCGACACCGACGCGATCGCCGTCGCGCGGCGCAACATCAGCCCGACCCGGGCCCGCCGCAGCGCGTCCTTGGCCCAGTGCCGGGGGTCGCCGATGTTGACGTAGACGAACGGCGTGCCCGCGCCCGCGAGCGCGATCCCGCAGGCGTCCAGCGTGGTCGAGCCATGGGCGATCACCAGGCCCACGCCCGCCGCCCGCCGGCGCAGCGCGCGCAACGTGCGCGGGTGCAACCGGCCCGGCCCCAGCACCGGGATGTCCAACTCGCCGACACCCGCGAGCGCGACGATCGACGACGCCCGACCACGCTCGCGCAGCGCCACGTCCAAGTCGTGGGCGAATGCCTGTGATCCCCGGCGTCGGGGGTCGGTCACGACGTGCAGGACCGCACGCCGGTCCGTCGGTGTCCCCATGAGGTGACAGGTTGTCACGAATCCCGCCCCGCCGGGGGCGTATCGATGACATGCTCAGCCGTGTGGGGTGGGGGCGCCCTGGTGTCGGCGACTTGCCGAGCAAATTGGCGGGGATGGCAGAGGTGATGCAGTGCACGTGCTCCAGGTGATCGACAGCGTGGATCGAGTCGGTGGGGCCGAGCGGGCGGCGGTGGCCATGGCCCCGCAGTTGATCCGCAGGGGAATCACGCTGGACATCGCGTATCTCTTGGATTTGGACGGATTTCAACCGGAGTTGACCGAGGCCGGGGTGTCGTTGTTCGGCGTGCATCGCGGTTCGCGGGCGGGTTCGGCACGCGGACTGGCCCGGGTGATCCGCGATCGCCGTCCGGATCTGGTGCACACGACCCTGTACGAGGCGGATATCGCCGGACGAATCGCCGCGCTGGCGACCGGCGTTCCGGTGGTGTCGAGTCTGGTGAACACCTCCTACGGTGCGGAGATGCGCGACCAGCCCGGGATTCGGCCGTGGAAACTGCGGGCCGCCCAGGGCCTGGACGCGGCCAGCGCGCGCGGCGTGCGCCGTTTCCACGCGTTGACCGAGCACGTGGCCGGTGTGATGTCCCGCCGACTGGGGGTGCGCCGCTCGCGGATCGAGGTGGTGCCGCGCGGACGCGATCGCGAACTGCTCGCCGCCGCCCGGGATCGCCGCGACGCCACCCGGGCCGCGCTGGGGCTGGGGCCGGACGTGCCGGTCCTGGTCACGGCCGCCCGGCAGGAGTACCAAAAGGGTCTGGACGTGCTGATCACCGCGTTCGCCCGGGTGCGCCACGAGGTCCCGGACGCGGTCCTGTTGCTGGCCGGACCGGACGGGAGCCGCACCGAGTCGCTGCGCCGATTGGCGGCCGAAACAGGCGGAATCGGGGATTCCGCCGGCGCGGCGGAGCCCGTACGGTTCTTGGGACACCGTGACGACGTGCCCGATCTGATGGGCGCGGCCGATGTGTTCGTGCTGCCTTCGCGCTGGGAGGGGTTGGGCAGCGTGCTGATCGAGGCGATGGGGGTGGGGACGCCGATCGTCACCAGCGACCTGCCCCCGGTGCGCGAGATCACCGGGGCGGGCGACTGTGCGGCGTTGGTGCCGCCGAACTCGCCCGAGGCACTGGCGACGGCGCTGGTTGCCGCCCTGACGGAGCGGGAGAAGACCGCGATGCGCACGGAAGCGGCGTGTCGACGTTTCGGCGAGGAGTACACGATCGACAGCGTTTGCGACCGGATGGTCGCGTTCTATGCCCGGGCCATCGACCCCAGAGCCGGCCGTGACGTGTCGTCAGGTCCGGTGCGGTGACGGCCACCCGAACACACCCGTCGGGATCTCGACGGAATCTCCACACTTCCGGCACAGTCCCGGGACCGATCGACACCGCGAGTGCTCTACGTTTGGCCTGCCCCGCGGTCCGTTCGCAGGGCGGCAACTCGAACCGGAGGGGGACCGGTGGAAACCTCTAGCTACTTCTCCGTTCTCCAGCGCCGTTGGCCGCTGGTACTCGCGTGTTTGGCGATCGGACTGCTCGCCGGGTTGATCCTGACGCCATCGGACCCCAAGGGCACGGGCAATCAGTGGACCAGCTCGGTCAACGTGGTGCCGGCGCCGAACTCGGCGAAGGAGTTCAATCTGGCTCCGGTACAACTGATGACGGACGGCGGTGAGGTGGCCCGCCGGGTGGCGAAGCGGCTGAACAACCCGGATCCGGCCGTGCTGGCGGCCAAGGTCACCTCGCAGTTGAACCCGGACCTGGGGCTGGTGCAGATCGCGGCCAAGGCACCCAGTCGCAAGGCGGCCGAGGATCTGGCCACCGCGTGGGCGCAGGAGACCGTCGCCGCGTTCGGCGACTCGCAGCGCAAGACCCGCCAGGGTCAGGCGGACAGCATGACCGCCCAGTTGGACAAGCTCAAGACCGACATCGACGGTCTGGAGAAGAGCACCACCAACGCGCCGGTGGGCAAGAAGGCCACGCTCCAGGCCGAGTTCGACGCCAAGCGCGGCCAGTACACCACGCTGGTGGGCCAACAGCAGGAGCTGATCAACCCGCTGAACGACCCCAAGGTCGAGGTGATGGACGGCCTCAAGAGCACGCCGGACTCCACCACGAGCATCCTGGCGCCGACCTCGCGTCCGCTGCGGATCGGCCTCGCGGCGGCGCTCGGGCTCGCGCTCGGGTTGATCGCGGCGCTGATGGTGGACCGGATGGACGTCCGGCTGCGCGGGCGCATCCAGTTGGAGGACGCGTTCGGCCTCCCGGTGATCGCCGAGGTACCCAGGGCGACCCGGCGCCAGCGCGCGGGCCACGCGGTGCTGGTCGCCGGTCGGCCGGAGAGCCCGGTCGCGGAGGCGTATCGCACGCTGCGTTCGGCGCTGTTGTTGTCCGGGCCGCCCGGGCTGGCCTATCGGCTCAGCGGCACCGATCCGCGGCAGACCAGGGCCACCGCGATGCCCGTCCGCCGGATCAGCGACCCGGCGCCGGTGATCCTGGTGGTCTCACCGAGGCCGGGCGACGGGCGCACCAGCACGGTGGCCAACCTGGCCGCGGCGCTGGCCGAGGCGGGGCGCTCGGTGCTGGTGCTGGACTGCGACTTCCGTACTCCGGCCACCCATCTGTACCTGGGCGCCAAGCCGGGCAAGGGCATGTCCGAGGTGCTGCTCGCCGAGCAGGAGATCGACCTCCAGGACGTGATCCGCGGCACGAACATCCCCAACGTCCGGGTGATCACCGCCGGCGCGCCGGCCGCCTACCCGGCCGCGCTGCTGCTGCGCGCCGGCGAGGTGGTGCAACGCGCCCGGCATCACGCGGACGTGGTGCTGGTGGACAGTGCGCCGCTGCTGTACGCGAACGACACCAACGACCTGGTGCAGCACGCCGACGCGATGTTGGTGGTGGCCCGCAGCGGCAACCTGACGGCCGATCAGGCCTCGCGGGTGGGCGAGCTGTTGACCCGTACCGGGGTGCCGATCGCCGGGGTGGTGCTGCTCGGGGTGGACCCGCAGCGCTCGATGGGCGGCGGACTCAAGCGCGGATCGCGCGTGGGCGCGGTGGGCCGGATCGGCTCGACCGCGGGCCTGGTGCTGCGTGGCCGCTCGAGCGCCCCGAGCCCGGTCGAGGACGAGGACGCCGAGCGACCCGCGCCCAGTTGGGCCAAGCGCGGCCGACTCACGGACGGTGAGCCGGAGTCGACCCCGAGCGGGCGGGGCACGCACCGCGCCGAACCGGTGGCCTCGACGCCGGACTCGGCGGACCCCGGATTCCGGGTGCAGTCCGCGACGGAGCGGGCGTTGCACAACGGCGCCGGCGACGGTGCGCAGCTCGGACCGCACTTCGACACGTGGTCCACCGTCGAACTCGGCTCGGAGGATCGCTGATGGGTGACCGCGTTCGCGTCCTGTGGCTCGCCAAGGGTCTGGGGCGCGGTGGCGCCGAGCAGTTGCTGGTCAACTGCGCGCGACACCTGGACGGCGAACGCTACGAGGTCGAGGTGGCCTACGTGTTGCCGTGGAAGGACGCGCTGGTGCCGAACCTGCGGGAGTTGGGCATCACGGTGCACTGCCTGGGTGGCGGCCGAACCTGGCCGCTGCGGTTGCGCGCCCTGTTGCGGGCGCGCCACTACGGCCTGATCCATACCCACATGCCGGTCCCGGCGGTGGCCGCGCGGGTGCTCTCGCGCGGCGTGCCGCTCGTGCACACCGAGCACAACATGTGGCCGCGCTATCGGCGACCGACCCGGATCGCCAACGCCTGGACCTACCGGCGCAACAGCGGGGTGATCGCGGTCTCCGGCGCGGTGGCCGAGAGCATCCGAACGACCCGGTTGCGGCGCGGGACCACGCCGACGGTGATCCACCACGGCCCGGACCTGGGCGAGGCGTTCGCCGGACCGGGCGCGCGGGAGCGGGCCCGGCAGGCGCTGGACCTGGACCAGGACGCGTTCACGGTCGGCACGGTGGCCAACTTCACGCCGAAGAAGGACCAGTTGGGCCTGCTCGACGCGCACGCGCTGCTGCGGGCCCGGCATCCGGACGCGGTGCTGGTGCTGATCGGTTCCGGCCCGCTGGAGGCGACGCTGCGTGAGCGGGCGAGTCGTCCCGACCTCAAGGGAGCGGTGGTCTTCGCCGGCTCGCGCGGCGACGTGCCCATGCTCCTGCCCGGATTCGACGTGTTCGCGCTGAGTTCACGGCAGGAGGGGTTGCCCGTCTCGCTGATGGAGGCGATGACGGTCGGTCTGCCGTCGGTGGTGACCGCGGTGGGCGGGATGCCGGAGATCGTCACCGACGGTATCGAGGGCACGGTGGTGCCGGCCGGTAATCCGGCGGCTTTCGCCCGGGCGTTGACGGCGTTCGCCGACGATCCGGCGCGCCGGCGCGCGTGCGGCGAGGCCGCGGCCAAGCGCTCCGACGAGTTCGATGTCGCGGGCGCGCAGCGGCGGATCGAGGACGTGTACGCGAGGGTGCTGGAGGGATCGCGGTGAGTGGACCGGAGCGGGACGGTTCGCCGTTCACCGTCCGCGAGTTGGGCAAGCACGACGAGCCCCGGGTGTTGGCGCTGCTCGGTGACGCGTTGTCGGGTGGCCCGACCGGTGAGCGCACCTCGGAGTTCTTCCGCTGGAAGCACCGGGACAACCCGTTCGGCGCCAGTCCGGGCCTGGTCGCCGAGGCGGCCGGCCGGGTGGTCGCGGTACGGCTTTTCCTGCGTTGGGAGTTCGTGCTCGGCGGCGAGGTGATCCGGGCGGTGCGCGCGGTGGACACCGCGACCCACCCGGATGTCCAGGGCCGCGGCCTGTTCCGCCGGTTGACCACCGAGTTGCTGACGCGGATCGAGGCGGACACCGCGCTGGTGTTCAACACCCCGAACGGCAACAGCCTGCCCGGCTATCTGCGGATGGGTTGGCAGGAGGTCGGCAAGGTGCCGGTGTCGCTGCACCCGATCCGGCCGATCGCGTTCGCGCGCGGCCTCAAGGAGTTGCGTGCCACCGGCGATCTGTCCGGTACCTCGCAGTCCTGGAACGAGGTGGACCCGGCGGCACGTTGCCGCTTCCCGACGGCTCGTCAGTTCTTTTCCGATCCCAAGGCCGCGGTGGGCTTCGACGAGTTGGTCGCGGAGGCGGACGCGGGTGACGCGGCGATCGGGCACGACAAGCTGCGCACCGCGCTCACCGGCGATTTCCTGCGCTGGCGCTACGGCGACGCGCCGGGCCTGGACTATCGGGTGGTCGCCTCGTACAAGAACGGCGAATTGACCGGCGTGGTGTTCGGCCGGCCGCGACTGCGCGGTCCGCTGGTCGAGTTCACGCTGTCCCAGATGGTGGTGCGCCCCGGCGACCGCGACACCGCGCGCAAGTTGTTCTCCGGGGTGGCCATGTCCGGTTGCGACCACGTCGCCACCCATCTGGCGCGCGGCTCCGAGGCGGCGCGGGCGGCCCGCTACGCGGGCTACGCCACACCGCCGCGCACCGGCATGCTGCTGGTCGCGCGGACCGTGCACCCGCATCCGATCGACGTCCACGACCTGCGCTCGTGGCAGCTCTCCCTGGGGGACTTGGAGGTCTTCTAGCCATCCGGCGGGCAGCCCCCGGGCCGGTCCACAGCCGACTCCCCTCGCCGCCCGCCCGACGCCGCACAGGTACGCCGTCCCGCAAGGAGCTCCGTTGTCGTCCCGTCTTGCGCCGTACACCCGGTGGGTGCCTCCGTCGCGACTGCCGTGGGGTTCCCTGCTCGCGCTCGCCGCGGTCGGTCTGTATTGCTCGGTGTTCGCGTGGGCGATGGAGTATCGCCCGTACGACACGTGGGGCGCGCTGATCGTCTTCCCGCTGCTGCTGACCATCAGCGTGCCGCTGTTGTCCCGGTTCTCCCGCGACGAGCCACCGTGGGTGCGGCGGTTGGTGATCGGCGCGCTGGTGGCCAAGTTGCTCGCGTGCTTCGCCCGGTACTGGATGTCCTTCGTGCTCTACGAGGGCCGCGCCGACGCGGCCACCTACGACCTGGTCGGGCGGGCCATCGCGCCGCACTTCCGGGACGGCGACTTCACCGTGGACATCGGCCGCAAGGTGATCGGCACCGGCTTCATCATGATCGTCACCGGGATCGTGTACGCGATCGTCGGGCAGTCGTTGCTGGCCGGCTACCTGGTCTATTCGTGGCTGGGGTTCTGGGGCCTGTATCTGTTCTGGCGCGCGTTCAACGTGGCGTATCCGGACGGTGACCGGCGCCGCTACGGCAAGTTGTTGTTCTTCCTGCCGTCCCTGTTGTTCTGGCCGTCCGGGATCGGCAAGGACACCTGGATGATGTTCACGCTGGGCCTGGCCGCCTATGGTGTGGCGCTGCTCCTGGTGCGTCGGCGTGGTGCGTTCGTGTTCCTGATCCTGGGCGCGGTGGGCACCACGATGGTGCGCCCGCATGTGACGGTGTTGCTGCTGTGCGGGCTGTGTGTCGGCTACCTGCTGCGCAATCGACCGCAACAGGCGTCCGCGCTGGGGCCGTTGCGGGCCGGTTTCGGGATCCTGGTGCTCGGCGTGGGCTGTGTGCTCGCGCTCCAGCAGGTGGGCACCTTCTTCGGGACGCCGGGCATCGGGGCCGCGCAGGCCAATCAGGTGATCGCCAAGACCCAGACCCAGACCGCGCAGGGTGGTTCGGCGCAGGCGGTGGACGATTCGGCGGCGCTGTCCATTTCGCCCGCCGCGCTTCCGCAGTCGTTGGTGACCGTGCTGTTCCGGCCGTTCCCGTTCGAGGCGCACAACATCCAGGCGCTGGTGGCGTCGCTCGAAGGGGTCGTGTTGATGGGCCTGTTCGTGGTCGCGCTGCCCCGATTGAAACGCATTCCGGGCCTGCTGATCCGAAGACCCTACGTCGCCTTCGTGATCGTCTACACGCTGGTGTTCGCGCTCGCGTTCGCAAACATCCGCAACTTCGGCATCCTCACCCGCGAACGGGTCCAGGTGTTCCCGTTCGTGCTGGTGTTGCTCGCGGTGTCGAAGCCGGATCGCACCGAGACCGACAAGGGCGGGAGTTCGGAACGCAGGCGGCGACGGACGTCGGGGCGGCAGCAGCCGGCCCCGGCGGTCGACGCCGCGGGTGGGGAAACGAGTTCGACCAGTCCGGGGTATCCCGGTGAATCCAGGGGGGATGGGGCATGGCGGTGACCGGCAAGCCGGCGGTTCTGGGTGGGGACGCGATGTTCGCGGAGGGGCTGCCGCTGACGCGCGTGCAGGTACCCGAGCGGGAGGAGTTGGCACGACGGCTGGACACGATCCTGACCAGTGGTCAGTTGACCGACGGGTCCACGGTGCGCGAGTTGGAGGAGGCCGCGGCGGCGCAGTTGGAGGTGCCGTACGTGGTGGCGGTGTCGAACTGCACCAGCGGGCTGATGCTCGCGTTGCAGGCGCTGGGGGCTCGCGGATCGGTGGCGATGCCGGGGTTCACCTTCTCGGCCACCGCGCACGCGGCGCACTGGGCGGGGGCGACTCCGGTGTTCGCCGAGGTGGACCCGGACAGCCTGACCCTGGACCCGGCCGACGCGGCGGCGCTGTTGGCCGAGTCGGGCGCGTCCGCGTTGATGGCCACGCACGTGTACGGAACGCCGTGTCGGGTCGATGAATTGGCGAAGGTCGCGGCCGACGCGAACGTGCCGATCGTCTACGACGCGGCGCACGCGCTGGGCAGCCGGCGAGCGGGTACGCCGATCGGTGGCTTCGGCGCGGCGGAGGTGTTCTCGCTGAGCCCGACGAAGGTGGTGATCGCGGGCGAGGGCGGGCTGATCGCCACCCGGGACGAGGAGTTGGCCAAGGCGTGCCGACTGGGCCGCGGGTACGGCAACCCGGGCGACTACGACTGCCTGTTCCCGGGTCTGAACGCGCGGATGTCCGAGTTGCACGCGGCACTCGCGCTGGTCTCGCTGCGGGGCCTGCCGGAGCGGGTGGCCACCCGGTCGCATCTGGTGGGGGTGTTCGCGGACGCGGTGCGCGACGTGCCGGGGTTGCGGCTGCCGGCGCTAGCCGAGGGCGACGTGTCCACCTGGAAGGACCTGACCCTGATCGTCGACCCGGACGCCTTCGGCCTGGACGTGCCGACGCTGGCCCGGGCGTTGAAGGCGGACGGGATCGACTCGCGCCGCTACTTCCACCCGCCGGTGAATCGCCAGAAGGCGTACGCGCATCTGCCTTCGCGGGCGCTGCCGATCACCGACGACGTGTCGTCCCGGGTGTTGACGCTGCCGCTGTGGTCGCACATGGACGAGCCGACGGTGCGCCGGGTCGCGGACGCGGTGACCCGCGTGCACGAGCACGCCGACGGCGTACGGGCGGCGGGCTAGCCCGAAGGGTCCGGCCGGGCCGATGGCGGTCGGTTCGGCCGGGCCGGTCGACCTGCTCGCGGTCGGGCTGAATTCGGCCCGGCCGGCGTTTGAGGCCAGGCGGGCGGGGCGACGGTCGGGAGATGGTGGCAGGCCGGTGGCTGATCGTGCTGCGCGTGGCCGCGAGCATCGTGGTCGTGCTCGCGGTGGTCGTGCTCACGGCCGCCGGCACCGCCCGCAGCACCGTGCTCAACCGGGCCTTCTATCAGGCGGCCCTGGACGACGAGCGCGCCTACAACCGGATGTACGACGAGGTCCTGGTCGACCCGGCGGCCGCACAGGTCACCCGGGACCTGCTGGCCCGGATCCCGGTGCCGTCGTCGGTGATCACCGCCAACCTCAAGAGCGTGCTGCCGCCCGCGACCCTGCGCGGCATCGTGGACCGACAGATCGCCAACACCATCGGCTACCTGCGCGGCGAACAATCGGTGTTGCGGCTGACCGTGGACCTGCGCCCGGTGCTGGGCAACGTCGGCGATCTCGCCGAGCTCTACCTCGGTGACCTGATCGCCAATGTGCAGGGCAAGCCGTCGGCGGACTTCGGCGCGTTCCGCTCCGGCCTGGACGCCGCCCTGGACGACCTGGCCGCCGGGCGCCGCCCGGCCGACTTCCCGTCCTTCGCGTTGGACGGGCCGAGCATCGCCGCGACCACCGACGCGCTGGTGGCGATCGTGCCCTCGGACGCCGAGGCGCAGGTGCGCGACCAGGTCACCGCCGCGCTGGCGACCGGCGACATCGCGGGCGCGCTGGCCGTGGTCGGACCGTATGTACTGGGCGGCAGCGCCGGGTCGGCCGGTTCGGATCTGGCCGCGCGTACCGACGACGGACAGTGGGACATGCTTCCCGACTTGGAGCACGCCGGCCTGGATCTGAGCAGCGTCTCCACCACACGCGGTTTCACCAGGCTCGCGCTGGGTCCGGTCCAGACGCTGGCCACCGTGCTGGGCATCGTCGCGGTGCTGCTGCTGTGGTTCACCGGGCCGCGCTCCTGGACGCGCCGGGTGCCAGCGATCGCGTGGGCGCTCGCGGTCGGCGGGGTGTTCGCCGGGGCGCTCGTCCTGCTCGTGCGCTCGGAACTGCCCGACGTGTCGGCCAAGCCCACGTCGAGTTGGCCGCACTCGGTCAACACGCTGGTGGGCGATGTCCAGCAGGCCGCGATCTCGTCGCTGACCGGCGTCGGCCTGGTCGCCGCACTGGTCCCGCTGGTCCTGGGTCTGGTCCTGGTCGCGGGCGCGTGGAGCTGGCGGCGGGCGGCCGCGCGCCGCGCGCTGAACCTGCCGCCCCGGCACCGGATTGCGATTGCCGCGACGGTGGGCGTGTTCGCGGTTGCCACCGTGGTCCTGGGCGCGACGGTGGTCCCGGTCGCGGCGGGCAGGACCGAGGAGCCGCACTGTCTGGGCTCGATCGAGCTGTGCGAGCGCCGTTACGACGAGGTGGCCTACCTGACCACGCACAACGCGATGGCCAGTACCACCGACCGGTTCATCGGCCCGCTCCAG
The DNA here is from genome assembly GCF_042754445.1 of Embleya sp. NPDC059213. NCBI lineage: Bacteria > Bacillati > Actinomycetota > Actinomycetes > Kitasatosporales > Streptomycetaceae > Embleya > Embleya sp. NPDC059213. Next base: position 96,533 of record NZ_JBHZAV010000009.1, on the reverse strand, counting down.
GACCCGGACCCGATCGCGCAGCTCAACGCGGGGGCGCGCGGGCTGCAACTGGACACCTATACCTGGGAGCTGCCGGATCAGGTCCAGCCGCGACTGAGCCTGTCCAGCTTCGCGCCGGACATGCAGGCCGAGATCCTGCGCCTGATCGACCTGGCCAATCCGCCACGCCCGGGCCTGTGGTTGTGCCATGCGCTGTGCCGCGCGGGGGCGGTCCCGTTGGCGCCCACGCTGCAGCGGATCGGCGCCTGGTTGGACGGGAATCCCGGGGAGGTGGTGACGCTGATTCTGCAGAACGACATCACCGGCGAGCAGACCGAGCAGGCGTTCCGCGAGGCGGGCGTGGAGCGGCTGTTGTACACGCCGTCCCCGGATCCGGCGGCGAGGTGGCCCCGACTGGGCGATCTGGTCCGCGCGGACAAACGCCTGGTGGTGTTCGCCGAGCGCGGCAGCGGTCCCGCGCCGTGGTACCGCAATTTCTACGAGTACGGCATGGAGACACCGTTCGCGTTCGCCTCCCCCGCCGAGATGTCCTGCGAGCCCAACCGCGGCGGCACCGACAAGCGACTGTTCCTGCTGAACCACTTCATCACCAACCGCGGCGGCAGCCGGTTGGACGCGGGGCGGGTGAACGCGCGGCAGTACGTGCTCGACCGGGCCCACGCGTGCGAGGCGCGGCGCGGGCGGCCGGTGAACTTCGTCGCGGTCGACTACGCGACGATCGGCGACGCGGCGGGGGCGGTGGAGGTGCTGAACGCGACGCGCTCGCGGTCGGGCTGAGCCGGGGCCGAACCCGGGCGCGGCTCAGTCGAGTTGCTTGGCGAACGTGCTCGCGAGCGTGGCGATGCGATCGGGCGGCAGCGTCTCGGCGGAGACGAACAACACCGCCTCGCCGGGGCCGTCCACGTTCAGCCGGACGGCCGCGACCTTGCCCTCGCCGACCGGGACCACCTGTTGCGGCGCGATCCGGGTCATCCGGGTGGCGAAGTCGCCGAGTGTGTCCACGCTCACGCCGGCATCGCGTTGGATCAGTGGCAGCGCCGCGTTGATCGCGGGACCGCGCCGTGCGGCCCAGGTGTCCACGTGGATCTCGACGGTGCCGACCTTGTATCGACAGGTGGCCTCGACGCCGTTGGATCGCTGCATCGCGGTCAGGTCCGAGTACGGGTCGCGCGCCTTCGCCTCGTCGTCGGACCAGCCCTGGCTGCCGTCCGCGGCCGGATCGCCCGGGGTGACCACCCCGTCGAGGTGGATCGCGGCGGTGGCCGCGGCGACGTCGAACGGCAGCGGGCATTGCGGGCCGCCCGCGCCGATCGGCCGGACCGCCTGCCGGAACTTCTCGATGTTCAACCGCTTCGAGGCCCCGGACAGGATGTCGTCGCCGTCGCTGCTGCACGCGCCGATTCCGGTGACGGCCAGTGCCCCCGCCGCGCATACGGCGAGGACCCGGCCACGTGGATGCTGCCTACGGCTCATTCGCGCAGCGTACTGAGCGTTGGTCAGGGGATCGTCATGCCATCGGAAAGACTTCGAATGCGGCTGCGAATCGGGTGCCCAGACGCGCGCCGGCCGCCCGGCCCATGCCCTCCAGGAACTCCCCCGCGTCCGCCATCTGCCCCTGGCCCAGCCCGGCCAGGTAGGCCGCGTGCGCCTCCAGCGAGGCGACGCCGAGGGCGAAGTCCTCGGTGGTGTCCACCGCGTGCCCGGACTGCGGCGAGCCGCCCGCCCACACCGCGCGCACCCCGCCCCACGGCTCGTGCCCCTCGGCGAGCAGGTCGCGGAAGACCCAGCGGTTGCCCGCGTCGCGCACCGCGTCCACGACCGCGCGGCCGACCGCGATGTGGTCGGCCTGGTTGAGCATGACGCCGCCCCAGGTGTCCCGGAAGTTCCCGGTGATCACGATCTCGGGCCGGTGCCGGCGGACCACCCGGGACAGGTCGCGGCGCAGCGGCAGGCCGTACTCCAGCACGCCGTCCGGATAGCCGAGGAACTCGACCGTGTCCACCCCCACGATCCGGGCCGACTCGATCTGTTCGGCCTCGCGCAGCGGGCGACACTCGTCCGGATCGAGTCCGTCGATACCGGCTTCGCCGCTGGTGACCATGACGTAGGTGATCTTCTTGCCCTGCCGGGTCCACCGGGCGATCGCGGCGGCGGCGCCGTATTCGAGGTCGTCCGGGTGCGCGACGATGGCGACGGCGCGCTCCCAGTCCTCGGGCAGCGCCTCGTACGGTTCGGGCCGGGGCTCGGTGGTCATCGCATGGTCCTTCCCAAGTGGCCGCACGGGCCGGTGCTACGCGGACGTCGTCATCCTCGCAGCGGCCGATAGGATTCGTATCCTCATGAGCGCCACGATCGTCGTCAAAGACCTTGCCGCCGGACACGGAGACCGTGTCCTGTTCTCCGGATTGGACCTGGTGATCGCCCCGGGCGATGTGGTGGGCCTGGTCGGGGTGAACGGCGCGGGCAAGTCCACCCTGTTGAGGTTGCTCGCCGGCCTGGCCGAACCGGAGGCCGGGTCGATCCAGGCCAGCCCGCCGACCGCGTCGGTGGGCCATCTGCCGCAGGAGCCGGAGCGCCGGCCGGGCGAGACGGTCCGGGCGTTCCTGGCCCGGCGTACCGGCGTCGCCGCCGCGCAGGCCGCGCTCGACTCGGCGACCGAGGGCCTGGTCGAGGGCCGCGCGGGCGCCGACGACGAGTACAGCGTCGCGTTGGATCGCTGGCTGGACCTGGGCGGCGCGGATCTGGAGGAGCGGGCCGAGGAGGTCGCCGCCGATCTGGGTCTGGCGGTGGACCTGGATCGCGAGATGACCGCGTTGTCGGGTGGTCAGGCCGCGCGCGCGGGGCTGATGTCGCTGCTGCTGAGCCGGTACGACGTGTTCCTGCTCGACGAGCCGACCAACGACCTGGACCTGGACGGTCTGGACCGGTTGGAGAAGTTCGTCACCGGGTTGCGGGCGGGCACCGTGGTGATCAGTCACGACCGCGAGTTCCTGGCTCGCACGGTGGACCGGGTGGTCGAGCTGGATCTGGTCCAGCAGCAGATCCGCAGTTACGGCGGCGGCTACGACGCGTATCTGACCGAGCGCGAGGTGGCCCGCCGGCATGCGCGCGAGGAGTTCGACGAGTACGCCGACAAGCGCGGCGACCTGGAGGCCCGTGCCCGGATGCAGCGCGGGTGGATGGACAAGGGCACCCGCAACGCCCGCCGCAAGTCCACCGACAACGACAAGATCAGCCGCAAGACCCGGTCCGAGGCCAGCGAGAAGCAGGCGTCCAAGGCGCGCCAGACCGAGCGCATGATCGAGCGCCTGGAGGTGGTCGAGGAGCCGCGCAAGGAGTGGGAGCTGCGGATGGAGATCGCCGCCGCTCCTCGGGCGGGCGCCGTGGTGGCCACTCTCGGCGGTGCGGTGGTCGAGCGCGGCGGCTTCACGCTGGGCCCGGTGACGTTGCAGATCGACTGGGCCGATCGGGTCGCGATCACCGGCGCGAACGGCGCGGGCAAGTCCACGCTGCTGGCGGCGTTGCTCGGGCGGGCCGAGTTGACGGCCGGTCGCAGTGCGCTGGGTCCGGGTGTCGTGGTCGGCGAGGTGGACCAGGCGCGTGGGCTGTTCCTGGGCGACCGGCCGCTGCTGGAGGCGTTCTGCGCGGTGGTCCCGGACCTGGCGCCGGCCGATGTGCGCACGCTGCTGGCCAAGTTCGGGCTCAAGGCGGCGCATGTGCTGCGTCCGGCGGCGACGCTGTCCCCGGGTGAGCGCACCCGGGCGGCGCTGGCGCTGCTCCAGGCCGAGGGAGTCAACCTGTTGGTGCTGGACGAGCCGACGAACCACCTGGATCTGCCCGCGATCGAACAGTTGGAATCCGCGCTGGAGTCCTACGAGGGCACGTTGCTGCTGGTCACCCACGACCGGCGGATGCTGGAGGCGGTGCGCACCACGCGGCGCATCCGAGTCGCGGACGGCCGGGTCACCGAGGTCTGATCCGTCGTTAGAATCCGAGGCCATGAACGAACTGCCGCCGGGTGCGAACCAATCCCTGCCGGGCGGCGTGGTGCACGTACGCGTGCCCGGTCCGTTCGATCTCTCCGCGTTGATCACGGGTGAGGACGGACAGGTGTCCGGCGACGCGGACTTCGTCTTCTTCAACCAGCTCGTCGCACCCGGGGTGCGCCTGGGCGGAGACACCGTCACGGTGGACCCGGCCGGCCTGCGGGCGGGCGCCACGCGCGTGACGGTGGTGATCAGTCCCGCCGACACCACGCACACCCTGGGCGAGTTGCCGCCGCCGGCGATGACGCTCACCGGCGCGGGCGGCACGCTGTTGGCCCGGTTCACCCCGCCTCGGCCGCGCACCGAGACGGTGCTGTTGTTGGTCGAGATCTACCGCCGGGGCGCGGGCTGGAAGGTACGCGCGCTGGGGCAGGGCTACGCGGACGGGCTGGCCGGGATCGCGCGCGACTTCGGCGTCGACGTCGAGGAGGAGACACAAACCCCGGCGGGTCTCTCCGACTTCCAGCGCGGGGTGGTCGAGCTGACCAATGTCGAACGCGCCCGGCACGGCCTGCGCGCGCTGGCTCCGCAGCCACAACTGACCGCGTGCGCTCAGGCGTTCAGTGCGGACATGATCAGCCGGGCGTTCTTCTCGCACACCGATCCGGACGGCCGCGAGCCGTGGGACCGGGCGATCGCGGCGGGCTACCTGTACAGCCGGATAGGGGAGAACATCGCCTGCGGCCAGCAGAGCCCGGCCGAGGTGGTGCAGGGCTGGATGGACAGTCCCGGCCATCGCAAGAACATCCTCACCCCGGAGTTCACCGAGATCGGTGTCGGGTATGTCACGGGCGGCACCTACGGCACCTCGTGGACCCAGGTCTTCGGCACCCCGCGCTGACGCCCCGGAGCCGGTGTCGGCGATCGGCTCGATTGACCCGAATGGGTACAAAGAAGAAGCCGGCGCCGGCACCGACCGGAGCGTTGCCGTTCGGGTACGGGCAGCGCGCCACCCGTGCGCACCGAACCGGCAACCGGGTGCGAGGGGCCTCGATGACGGTGCGTCATACTCGGGTGTTCGAGGCGAGGGAGATCACGTGCAGCTTGAGTTGGATCCGCCTTACGGCGTAGGGCCGATCAAGATCGGCATGTCCATGGACGAGGCAGAGGCGGCTCTGCGCGAACTCGGAGGAGATCTGTCGGGACGCACTCGTGGGTTCGCCCACTTCGGTGCGGACCTCTCGATTCATGTGGTGAGCGACAAGGACGGACTGGTCGAGGCGATCGAGGTCCATCGGTCCGAGGACGACTTCGCGGACACGGTGTTGTGTCTGGGCGTCGACGTCTTCGGCACGCCGGCCGTCGACGTCACCCGACTGCTCGGTGAACTGACACCCGTGCGGGTGGAGACCGAGGGCGCGTCGCTGGTGGCCCCGGAACTGCTGGTGGCCCTGTGGCAACCGTTCGTGCCCGGACACGGCAACAACAACGGCGTGGTCGGCGAGGGTCTGTACTTCCGCACCGCGCTGGTGGCCGGCCCCGGCTACTACGACAAAAGTGGCGAATACCGGGCTGTTCAGACCGGCTGATCCGTCTCGGCCGATCCGTCTCGGGTGACCCGGATCCGGTAACCCGGATCGGGTGACCCGAGACGAGGGGTCCGCACCGAACGATCCGGCCGTCCGAGCCCGCGGCCGGTATCGAAGGCGGACCATGGCCGGGCCGGGGGCCACGGCGGAGTCGCACGCGGCCGCCGTGGCCTTTGTCCGGCCGCCACGGGCACCATCGCGAGCACCTCGCGCGCACGAGCCGCGAGGACGGCTCGGAGGCCGCCTGCGGGCCGCCGGTGGCCATCCCGGAGGGACCGTCCCGGAGCGATCCGCTGCGGACGGTCCGCGGGCCCGGCCCCGTCCGGCGGATCCCGACCGGGCTCGGCTCCTGGCGCGCGGGTGGGCCCGGCTCGCGGTGGACGGGCTCTTCGACATCGCCGCGCCCGTGCCCACGCCGTCCACGAACTCCTGTCCCGACGGGGCTCGCGCGACAGCGCGTCACCGGAACGCGGGGACGACCGGGGTGGCGTCGGACCCGATGCGGTGGGCACACCCGTGACGGCCGAGCCGGCCGCGGCACTGCCCGCCGAAAGGGTGCAACGGCGGTGTTGTTCCACGATCTGCCCGCGAAGGACGACAACGACGACATGGGGCGACCTCGCGGTCGCCCCTCGGTTCCTCGTCCTCGGCGATATGCCGGCTCCCGCAAGTTGCGGGAGCCGGCATCGAGTCAGCGCGCCGTCATGATTCGCCCGCTTACCTCGCCGAATCCGATACGAGTGCCGTTCGGGCCGGGAGCGGTAGCGGTGATCGTGACCTCGTCGCCGTCCTCCAGATAGGTCCGGGTGGACCCGTCCGGGAGCTTGAGGGGGTTCTCGCCGTTCCAGGTGATCTCGATCAGCGCGCCGCGCTGACCGACCTCGGGGCCGCTGACCGTGCCGGAGGCGAACAGGTCGCCCGGGCGCAGCGCCGCGCCGTTGACGGTCAGGTGGGCGAGCTGCTGCGCCGCGGTCCAGTACATCGCCGCGAACGGCGGCCGGGAGATCAGGTGTCCGTTGAGCCGGACCTCCAGGGCCAGGTCCAGGCCCCAGGGTTCGCCGCCGCGGTCGTCCAGGTACGGCAGTGGCTCGACGTCGCGCGCGGGGGGTGCCACGCGTGCGACGCCGAGAGCTTCGAGGGGGACGATCCACGGCGACACCGAGGTGGCGAAGGACTTGCCCAGGAACGGGCCCAGCGGGACGTACTCCCAGGCCTGGATGTCCCGGGCGGACCAGTCGTTGACCAGACACACGCCGAACACGTGCTCGGCGAAGTCGCCCAGGCCGACCGGGGTGCCGAGTTCGGAGCCGGCGCCGACCACGAAGCCGACCTCGGCCTCGATGTCCAGTCGCCGGGTGGGTCCGAACGAGGGCGCCGCGTCGGCGGGCGCCTTGCGCTGGCCGCTGGGCCGCACGATCGGCGTGTGCGAGACGACCACGGTGCCGGCGCGGCCGTGGTAGCCGATGGGCAGGTGCTTCCAGTTCGGCGTCAGCGGCTCGGAGCCGGGTCGGAAAATGCGGCCGAGGTTGCTCGCGTGGTGCTCGGAGGCGTAGAAGTCGACGTAGTCCGCGACCTCGAACGGCAGTCGGAGCACCACCTCCTGACGCGGGATCAGGTGCGGCTCGACACTCGCCCGCAGACTCGGGTCGGTCAGCCAGGTGGTGAGCGAGGCGCGCACCTCGCTCCAGGTCGCCCGGCCGGCCGCCATCAGCCCGGTCAGGCTCGGCGCGTCCAGCACGTCGGCCGGTGCGCCCACCGCGTGCGCCGCCGCGCCGGCGTCCAGCACGAAGTCGCCGATCGCCACCCCCACCCGCGGCCGATCCGGCTCGTGGTCGGTGGTGAACACGCCGTAGGGCAGGTTGTCGATGCCGTACCCCGTGTCGGTCGGCAACGGGACCCAGGTGGTGGGCATGGCGTGCGGCTCCTCGATCGGATCAGTCGCGGTGGTGCGGGGGTTCGCCGAGCAGACCCAGGGTGAGCGCGTCCTGGAGCGGCTCGGCGACGCTGCAGGTGCCGTAGGAGGTCAGGTAGCCGCGCAGGCGGGTGCGCTCGGTCAGGGTCAGGTCGTGCGTCATCCGGGTGAGTTCCGCGCTGTCGCGGATCGCGAGTACGTCCGCGAGCGCGTCGGATTCGGCGCCGGCGACGGCGTGGTGGGTGGCGAGCAGCAGGTTGAGGTAACCGTGGTGCTCGAAACCCGTGGTCGGGTCGGTGTGCCGCACAGCGTTGTGCAGCCCGGCCGTGACCTTGAACGGCAGTTCGCGGATCCGGCACGCGTGCACGAACGCGGCCAGCTCGGCCTCGTCCGGGAACGCGTGCGCGGCGGTACCGCCGGTGCGGAACTTGGGCCGCCCGTACGTGCCGGCGAGATTGTCCAGGTCTGCGTCGAGGCCCGCGCCTTTGAGGACCTCGACGTAGCCCGCCGTCATCTCCGGCAGGTGTTCGTGCAGCGCCGCGACCGCCTTGCCGATCTCGCCGTCGCCGGCGACCTCGATGCCCTCCAGGATCAACCCGGGGGTGTTCAGGATGGTGCGTACGGCCGGCCCCACGGTGGCGGGGCCGCCGGGAGCCACGAGCACCACGCGCAGCGGCGCGTCGGGATCGGCCAGTTCGACCAGGTCGGGCACGTGCGCCGCGCCGACCAGGAAGTTGCGCACGAACGGGGCGAACCACTCGGTGCGGTAGAGCCGGTGCGCGGGCACCGCCTCGGCCATCGGGGCGTTGCCGGGCGGGAACAGCGCGGCGTCGTCCCACAGTCCGGTGAACAGCGACCGGTGCAGCGTGTCGAGGGCGTCGGTGGAGGTGCTCACGATCGCGGCGCCTTCCCGGCCCAGGTCCAGGCGTAACCGGGATCCTCGCTCGCGAGGCCGCCCTCGCCGACGCCCAGTGGCCGGAAGGTGTCCACCATGACCGCCAGTTCGTCGAAGAACTCGATGCCGATGCTGCGCTCGTAGGCCCCGGGCTGCGGCCCGTGCGCGTGCCCGCCCGGGTGCAGCGAGATCGAGCCCTGGCCGATGCCGGATCCCTTGCGGGCCTCGTAGTTGCCGCCGCAGTAGAACATGACCTCGTCCGAGTCCACGTTCGAGTGGTAGTACGGCACCGGGATCGACAGCGGGTGGTAGTCCACCTTGCGCGGCACAAAGTTGCAGATCACGAACCCCTCCCCCTCGAACACCTGGTGCGCGGGCGGCGGTTGGTGGATCCGGCCGGTGATCGGCTCGAAGTCGGAGATGTTGAACACGTACGGGTACAGGCACCCGTCCCAGCCGACCACGTCGAACGGGTGGGTGGGGTAGACGTAGCGGGTGCCGGCGACCTCGCCGCCCAGGCCGCGGTGCTTGACCAGCACCTCGACATCGGTGCCCTCGGCCAGCAGCGGCTGGACCGGCCCGCACAGGTCGCGCTCGCAGAACGGCGCGTGTTCGAGCAGTTGGCCGAACCGGGAGAGGTAGCGCTTGGCCGGCGCGATGTGCGAGTTGGCCTCGATGCAGTACGCGCGCAGCGGCTCGTCGGTGCCGGGCACCCACCGGTGGGTGGTGGCGCGCGGCAGGATCACGTAGTCGCCGGCGCCGACGGTGAGTGCGCCGAACACGGTCTCCACCGTCCCGGTGCCGGACTCGATGTAGACGCATTCGTCGCCGAGCGCGTTGCGGTACAGCGGGGAGGGGCTGCCCGCGACCACGTAGGAGATCCGTACGTCGCCGTTGCCCAGCACCAGTCGGCGGCCGGTGACCGCGTCGACCGCCTTCCACTCGTTGTCCGCGAACAGCTCGTGCAGCTTGAGGTGGCGCGGCTTGAGCGGGTGGTTGGCGGCGATGCTCTGGTCGGGGACCTCCCACACGCTCGCGTCGGCGATGGCCGAGGGGATCGCGCGGTGGTAGAGCAGGGAGGAGTCGGAGGTGAAGCCCTCCTCGCCCATCAGCTCCTCGTAGTACAGGCCGCCGTCGGGGCGGCGGTGCTGGGTATGCCGCTTCGGCGGCACCTCGCCCACGCTGCGGTAGTACGCCATGACTGCCCGACTCCTCCGTCCGCTCCCGTGCCCTGCTCCCCCGGGCCTGCCGGTGGTTCCTCCCGGCGCTGCGGGTGGTTTCCCCCGACCGGCCTAGAGGTTGCCGCGCCGTTCCTGCTCGCGCTCGATGGCCTGGAACAGCGCCTTGAAGTTCCCCTTGCCGAAGCCGAGCGAACCGTGCCGCTCGATCAGCTCGAAGAACACGGTCGGCCGGTCCTGGACGGGCTTGGTGAAGATCTGCAGCAGGTAGCCGTCCTCGTCGCGGTCGACCAGGATCTTCAGTTCGCGCAACGTCTCGACCGGTACCCGGGTCTCGCCGGCCCACTCCCCGAGCGTGTCGTAGTAGCTGTCCGGGGTGGCCAGGAACTCGACGCCCATCTCGGCCATCGCGCGCACCGAGGCCACGATGTCGCCGGTGGCCAGCGCGATGTGCTGCACGCCGGGGCCGCCGTAGAACTCCAGGTACTCGTCGATCTGCGACTTCTTGCGGCTGACCGCGGGCTCGTTGAGCGGGAACTTCACCCGGTGGTTGCCGCTGGTGACCACCTTGGACATGAGCGCGGAGTACTCGGTGGCGATGTCGTCGCCGATGAACTCCTTCATGTTGGTGAAGCCCATGACGCGGTTGTAGAAGGAGACCCACTCGTCCATGCGGCCCAGTTCGACGTTGCCCACACAGTGGTCGATCGCCTGGAAGTAGCGCTTGGGGTGGTCGGCCGGCTTGCCGCGGAACAGCGGGTCGGCGGCGACGAAGCCGGGCAGGAACGGGCCCTTGTAGCCGGACCGGTCCACCAGCGTGTGTCGGGTCTGGCCGTAGGTGGCCAGCTCGGCGGTACGCACCGTGCCGTGCTCGTCGCTCTCGTCGTGCGGCTCCACCAGGATGGTCGCGCCGTTCTCCCGGGCGTAGGCGATCGCCTTGTCGACGTCCGGCACCTCGATCGCGAGGTCGGAGACGCCGTCACCGTGGGCGGCGGTCGCGACGCCGACCTCGGTGCCGGCGTGAACCTCGCCGGTGATCCGGAAACGCGCCTTGCCGGACACCAGTACGTACTCGGCGACGTCGCGCGACCCCGTTTCGGGCCCGCGGTAGGCGACACAGGTCATGCCGAATGCCGTCGAGTAGTAGTGCGCGGCCTGTTTGGCGTTGCCGACGAAGAAACGAACATGGTCCATCGCGACGACCGGGAAGGGGTCTCCCGCCGGGTCGTGCTCGACGGCGCCGACGAGGGCGTCGGTGTCTTCAAGGGTGGTGAAGGTGCTCATGACGCGCGATCCCCTCGGAAAGGAACGGATGCCGGAAGTACACTTCCGGATACAACATCTGACAACATCAAACTCGGGAGCTGTACAAAATGCCTAGCTGAGGCGGCCATATGCGGGATGATCTTCAGGATTCGCGTAGCACGCTCGACGAATTGGACGTGCGTCTCATCCGGGCGGGCCGGCAACACCCCCGGGCCGGCATGTTGGAGTTGTCCCGGGTGATCGGAGTCTCCCGCGCCACCGTCCAGGCCCGCCTGGAGCGGATGGAGGCGGCCGGAGTGATCACCGGCTACGGCCCCGAGGTCGATCTGGTCGCCGCCGGATACCCGGTTCTGGCCTTCGTCACACTGGAGATCGCCCAGGGCGGCCTGTCCGGCGTGGCCACCGCGCTGAGCGCGGTCCCCCAGGTGCTGGAGGCCTACGGCACCACCGGCATCGGCGACGTGCACTGCCGCATCGCCGCCACCTCGAACCAGGACCTGCAACAAATCCTGATCGACATCAACCGCATCCCCGAGGTGGTCCGCTCCACGAGCGTGATCGTCCTGTCCGAGGTCGTCCCGATGCGCACCCTCCCCTTGCTGGAGGCCCGAGAACGCCGCCGCCCCAGCCGCGTCCCGGCCCTGCGGGAGAACGCCGCTCGGCCGGACGCGGCGAGCTGATCCGGCCGGGGCGGGCCTGGCGGGCGATCCGCCCCGGCCCGACCAGGCTTGGGCCCGGCAGGCCGAACCGACCGATCGGGCCCGGGCCCGGAGCGCTCCGCGCCACCGGGCCCGTTCTCCTCGGTGGGCAGAGCGTCTTCATGCACGTCCACCGCCGCCCGCGCCCGGCGCGTTTTCGTGCACGAGAGCCGATCCCGCCACACCGCGCTCGACCCACCCGCACTCGCCGACATCCTCCGCCCGCGCCGACGCTCTCCCCGCGTTCGCCGGCGTCCTCGCGCGGGAGCCCGTCCGTTTCGTCACACCGCACGCGATCCGCCTACTCCTAGCCGCGCCTCGCCCCTCGCCCCTCGCCGAGCGTCGCCTGTCCGCGTGCGAGCCGGTCCCGCCGCACAGGGCACTCGACCCACCTGTCACCCGCCCGACCGCGCTCGACCGACCCCCGCCCCGCGCCTGCCGACGCCCCGGCCGCCCCGTGCCCGAGCGGAAACCGGAGGCGCCCCGGTGGGGCAGGGCGACAGGGGGTTCGGTGGGGCGGGAGAATGGCGGGGGCAGGCTTGGTGATGAGGTGGATCGGGACGTGACGATGTCGGTGTCTGGGCAGCAGGGTTCGGAGCAGGGTGCGCCGCGGGATGTGCATCGGCTGATCGCCGAGGAGCTCGGGGTTCGCGAGGGGCAGGTCAGAGCCGCGGTCGAGTTGCTCGACGGTGGGGCGACCGTGCCGTTCATCGCCCGGTACCGCAAGGAGGTGACCGGGACTCTGGACGACACGCAGTTGCGCAATCTGGAGGAGCGGCTGCGCTACCTGCGGGAGCTGGAGGAGCGCCGCACCGCCGTGCTCGCCGCGATCGAGGCGCAGGGCAAGTTGGACGACCCGCTGCGGGCACAGATCCTGGCGGCCGATTCCAAGGCTCGGTTGGAGGACATCTACCTCCCGTACAAGACGAAGCGGCGAACCAAGGCGCAGATCGCCCGCGAGGCCGGTCTGGAACCGCTCGCGCTCGGGCTCTTGGGCGACCCCTCGCGCGAGCCGGCCGCCGCGGCCGAGGCGTTCGTGGACGCGGACAAGGGCGTCGCCGACGCCCAGGCGGCGTTGGACGGCGCGCGTTCGATCCTGGTCGAGCGGTTCGCCGAGGACGCCGACCTGATCGGCGCGCTGCGCGAGCGGATGTGGACGCGCGGCCGGGTCGTGGCCAAGGTACGCGACGGCAAGGAGGAGGCCGGCGCCAAGTTCGCCGACTACTTCGACTTCGCCGAGCCGTTCACCCGGCTTCCCTCGCACCGGATCCTGGCCATGTTCCGCGGCGAGAAGGAGGACGTCCTCGACCTCACCCTCGCCCCCTCGGCGGACGAGGAGGTCGACGGCCCGACCGAGTACGAGCGCTCGATCGCGCACACGTTCGGCATCGTCAACCGGGACCGGCCGGCCGACAAGTGGCTCGCGGACACCGTGCGCTGGGCCTGGCGTACCCGGATCCTGGTGCACCTGGGCATCGACCTGCGCGGTCGGCTGCGGCAGGACGCCGAGGACGAGGCGGTCCGGGTGTTCGCCGCCAACCTGCGCGATCTGCTGCTCGCGGCGCCGGCCGGCACCCGCGCCACGATGGGCCTGGACCCGGGGCTGCGTACCGGGGTCAAGGTCGCGGTGACCGACGACACCGGCAAGGTGGTCGCCACCGAGACGATCTACCCGCACGAGCCGCGTCGCCGCTGGGACGAGTCGATCGCCACGCTCGCGAAGCTGGCCGCCGCGCACCGGGTGGACCTGGTCGCCATCGGCAACGGCACCGCGTCCCGCGAGACCGACAAGCTGACCGCCGAACTGATCGCCAAGCACCCCGAGTTGGGCCTGACCAAGGTGATGGTGTCCGAGGCCGGCGCCTCGGTGTACAGCGCCTCGGCCTTCGCCTCGCAGGAACTCCCGGACCTGGACGTGTCGTTGCGCGGCGCGGTCTCGATCGCCCGCCGACTCCAGGACCCGCTGGCCGAGTTGGTCAAGATCGACCCGAAGTCGATCGGCGTCGGCCAGTACCAACACGACCTGTCCGAGCTGAAGTTGTCCCGGTCGCTGGACGCGGTGGTCGAGGACTGCGTGAACGCGGTCGGCGTGGACGTCAACACCGCGTCCGCACCGTTGCTCACCCGGGTATCCGGAATCGGCGCGACGCTGGCCGAGAACATCGTGCAACACCGGGACGCCAATGGCCCGTTCAAGACCCGGCGCGATCTGAAGAACGTCGCGCGGCTGGGCCCGAAGGCGTTCGAGCAGGCGGCGGGCTTCCTGCGGATTCCGGCCGGCGACGACCCGCTGGACTCCTCCTCCGTGCACCCGGAGGCGTATCCCGTGGTGCGCAAGATCGCCGCGGCGGCGGGCGGTGACGTCCGCACCCTGATCGGCGCGGCGCCCCGGCTGCGCGCGCTGGACCCGAAGGCGTTCACCGACGAGAAGTTCGGCCTGCCGACGGTGACCGACATCCTGCGCGAGTTGGAGAAGCCGGGCCGCGACCCCCGGCCGGCGTTCAAGACGGCGACCTTCAAGGAGGGCGTCGAGAAGTTGTCCGACCTGCAACCCGGGATGCTCCTGGAGGGCGTGGTCACCAACGTGGCCGCGTTCGGCGCGTTCGTGGACGTCGGCGTGCACCAGGACGGCCTCGTGCACGTCTCGGCGATGTCGAAGACGTTCGTGAGCGACCCGCACGACGTCGTCAAGTCGGGCGACGTGGTCCGGGTCAAGGTGCTCGACGTGGACATCCCGCGCAAGCGGATCTCGCTGACGCTGCGGCTGGAGGACGAGGCGGAGCAGCGCGGCGCGCGCGGGGATCGCGGCGACCGGGCCGATCGCGGTGACCGCGGCCCTCGACCGGAGCGCGGGGCGCGCGAGGGTCGGCCGCAGGGTGACGGGCGACGGGGCGACGGCCGCCAGGGCGGCAACGGCGGGGGCGGCCGGGGCCAGGGCCAGGGCGGCAACACCGGTGCGAGTGGCGGGGGTCAGGGACGACGTGCCGCCGCACCCCCGAAGCAGACCAGGGGTCCGCAGGGGCCGGCCGGGGGCGGCGGCGCAATCGCGGACGCCCTCCGGCGGGCCGGATTGGTGGAGTGAGGCCGGTGATCGCCCTCGCGTGAGGGCGGGTGGGGGCGCGGGTGGCCCGGCGGGCCCATGGAGCGACCGGGCACCCGAGCACTCCGCATCCCCACCTTCGGGCGACGGCCACCGCCGAGCGCCCGTTCAGCCGAGAACGGGGACGGACTCCCGCGGGTCGCCCTGCGAACCCGTGAAGCGGCCGGGCCGCCCGGGCGCTCCGCACCCCCGCCTTCGGGCGACCGCCACCGCCGAGCGCCCGCTCAGCTCGCCTGGGCCCTGGGGGCCAGCGCCTTCAGGACCGTCGTGTGGGTGACGCCGTACTCGGCGAGCAGGTCCGCGACCAGGCCCGGGCCGGCCGTCAGTGCGAGCAGGATGTGTTCGTCGCCGATGTGCCGCTGACCGCGCTCGATCGTCTCGCGCAACGACTGCTCCAGCACCCTCTTGGCGCCGGGCGTGAACGGCACGTGCCCGGTCCGACCGCCGCCGAACGGCCACAGCCGCCGGGTCCGCCGCGCCGGCACCAACGCGCCCTCGCCGTGCGTCTGTTCGACGCGCGCGACGATCTCGCCCACGTCGATCCCGAGGTCGGCGAGCGCCGCCTCGTCGGCCTGCGAGACGCCGCCGCGCCGCCGGGCCCGGGCCAGCCCGCGCTCGATCTCGTCCCGACCGGCCACGAAGCCGAGCGCGGCGAGCGCGACCGAGGTCCGCGTACCCTCCGCGTCCAACAGCGCCGCAAGCATGTGCTCCTCCTCCACGCAGGCGTCGCCGGCCTGCCGCGAGTGCTCGATCGCCCCGTACACGACGCCGCGGGCACTGTCCGTGAACCTCTCGAACATCAGTTCCTCCCGTGCTTCTTGTGCACTGCCTGTCGGCTCACCCCGAGCTCCGCGGCGATCTCCTGCCACGACCAGCCCTGCACACGCGCACTGCGCACCTGCACGGCCTCGAGCTGTTCGAGCAGCCGGCGCAGCGCGGCCACGGCCCGTAGGCCCACTCGTGGATCGCGATCCCCCGCACGACTGGCGAGGTCGGTTGCTTCGGTCATATCCGTCAACCTACGTTGACATTCCGCATCTGTCAACCACGATTGACACCCACGTCGCCGGAAAGGCTGCCGAGCGACCGCCGGAAAGGCCCTCCGGAAGCCCTCGAAAAGAGAGCGCACACACCCCGCCGACCCGCTACGGTCGCGAACCATGCGAATTCTTGTACTCGGAGGCACCGCTTTCGTGGGCCGGGCGATCGTCGAGGACGCACTGGTCCGGGGCGCCGAGGTAACCCTGTTCGGCCGTGGCAGAACCGGCACCGACCTCTTCCCGCAGACCTCCCGGCGAATCGGCGACCGCGACACCGGCGACTACTCGGCACTGCGCGACGGCGAGTGGGACGCGGTGGTGGACGTCAGCGGATACGTACCGCGCCATGTCGGCCAGGCGATGGCCGTACTCGGCGACCGGGTCGGCCGCTACCTGTTCGTCTCCAGCCAAGCGGTGTACGTACAGTCCGGGGTCGGCCCCGGCTCGGACGAGGACACCCCCCGCCGCCCTCCCGTCCGCGACACCGAGGAACTCGACAACGACACCTACGGCCCCTGCAAGGTCGCCTGCGAGGACGACGTACTCGCCCGCTACGGCGACCGCGCCACCATCGTGCGCCCGGGCAAGGTCGCCGGTCCCCACGACGTCCAGGAAACCTTCACCTACTGGACCCGCCGAGCCGCCCGAGGCGGCCGCGTCGCCCTCCCGGGCCGACCCGAACAGCCGATCCAGATCGTCGACTCCCGCGATCTGGCCCGCCTGGTCACCCAGCTCCTGATCGACAACCGCCCCGGCGCCTTCCACGCCGTGGGGCCGGCCGAACCAACCACCCTGGGCGACCTGATCCACACCTGCGCCCATGTCGCCGGCACCGAGGTCGAAATCGTCCCCGTCTCCCCCGACGCGGTCCCCGACCCCTTCCCCCTGGTCACCCCCGAGCACCAATGGGCCGCCCGCCAACGCAGCGCCGCCCGCGCCCGCGCCGCCGGCCTCCCGTCCACCCCCCTCTCCACCACCGCCGCCGACGTGCTCGCCTGGGACCGAGCCCGAGGCGAACCCCCGCTCTCCCAGGGCCTCTCTCCGGAGCAGGAGGCCCGCCTGCTCGACAAGACCTGACCCCCGCCCCCACCCCGGCGCCCGCAAGCCGACCTCCCCCGCCAAGCCCCAGGTCAGCCCCACCCATCCCGGTCCGATCCCCCTCCGGATCTTTGATATGGTTCTCCACGTCGCCGCACGAAACACCAGCGGAGACCACCCGGTCCGGGTGGCGGAATTGGCAGACGCGCTAGCTTGAGGTGCTAGTGCCCGAAAGGGCTTGGGGGTTCAAGTCCCCCCTCGGACACAGGCCGTAACCCCAATTTGTGCGGGTCGAGGATCACCTCGGCTCGCACTTTTTGCGTTCCGGTGTCGTATGTGAGCCGTAGCCCGAGCGCGTCGTGGGTCGCCTTCTTGAGCTGCGGTTTTGCCTCGACGAGCGCCATACGGATGTCCCCGATGCCGTGCGCACGAGTGCTTCCACGTCGTTCCTCTCCATGCGCCGGCCCTGCGCGCATCCGTCGGTGCGCCGCTCCCAGAGGCGGGACGCGGCGACGTGACCCGAATCGAGGCGGCGGCCCGCGCCGGATCGACCGAGGCGGAGACCGCGAGTTCGCCGCAGGCATCGGCTCCTGGGACGCTGCGCCCCAGTGCCCGAAAGGGCTTCTTGCGGTGCCCGTACCCTGATCGCGGCGCGGCCGCGACGGGCGTGCCCAAACCACAACGGGGGATTCACCGTGGAAGGTCTGCTCCTCGACGGCCGCTACCGCTGTGTCGTGTGTATCGGCAGTGGCGGGATGGGCGACGTGTGGCGTTGCCGCGACGAGCGCATCGGGCGGGATGTCGCGGTCAAGCTGTTGTCGTACGCCGCGAACTCCGGCGGCGCACCCGACCGCTTCGAGCGCGAGGCGCGCATCGTGGGTGCGCTGGGCAGCCCGGCGATCGTGACCGTGCACGACTTCGGGCGGGCCGAGGTCGGCGGGCGGATGACCCCCTACCTGGTGATGGAACTGCTCGCCGGCACCGCGCTGAATGCCCGTCTCATGACCGGAGTTCCGGTGCCGGTCGCCGACGTGGTGGCCTGGGGCAGCGCGGTGTGCATCGCGCTCGAACACGCGCACGCGCGCGGCGTGGTCCACCGCGACATCAAACCCGCCAACGTCTTCCTGTGCGCCGACGGGTCGGTCAAGGTGCTCGACTTCGGCATCGCCCGGATCGTCGAACCGGACGCCGGGCACACGCCGATGACGGTTACCGGCGCGATCCTGGGCACCCCGCACTACATGTCCCCGGAGCAGGCGGGCGGCAAGAAGGCGGACCACCGCAGCGACCTGTACTCACTGGGCTGCCTCCTGTACGCCCTGGTCGACGGGCAGCCGCCGTTCCACGCCGAGTCCATGTACGGCATCGCCATGCAGCACCTGACCACGCCGCCTCGTCCGCCGGGTCCGGAGCGTCGGGGGCTGCCGGAGGACTTGCGGCAACTGATTCTCGCGTTGCTGGCCAAGGCGCCCGAGGACCGGCCGCAGAGCGCGGTGGAGGTACGCGAACGCCTGGCCGCGATCGGGGCCGACGGCGGTGCCGGGGATGGTGCCCCTGGCGGTATCCCGGCACGTCCGCGCGTGCCTCCGATGATGCCCCCAGCCCCTGTCTTGCCCGGCTCGGCGCCCGCGCCCGAGCCGGCAGCCCGGCGCCGCAAGTTCGTCCTCGGCGCTGTCGCGGCCGTTGTCGCGCCGGCACTTGCGGTTGCCCTCGCCATCCAGTGGACGGAAGGCGACGACTCGGGGAACAAAAGGAAAGGCGCCGCGAGCGGCCAGTCGGACACGAGAACGAACCCCGCTACCGACCCGAACGCGAAACGGGACTCGACGTCACCCGCTGCCCCGCCCGCCGGCGGATCCGGGGCGAGAGCCGACGCGATCCCGGCCACCTTCGAGGAAGCCGAGGCCCGCAAGGCGACCGTCCCGCTCATGTCGCAGATCCGGGCGACCGACCCCTGCGCGATGCTCGACCGTGAGTTCCCGAAGCGTTTCGGCTCGGTCGTCGTCGAGACGGCACGCCAGGCGCAGAAGTTCACCGAGTGCCAGATCGTGGCGAACAACGGCGGTGCGACCGACCTGAGTGTGCGGTTCCGGGTCGAGTTGGGCGTCCTGCTCACCGCCCAGGAACGCGCCAAGCTGACACCCGTCACGGTGGACGGCGTCGCACTCTTCCAGGATCAGGTGTCCGCGTCTGCCAACACCTGCACGGTCACCCTCCCCTTCGGGGACAGCGGGTTCGGGGCGGCGGTGCAGGTCAACCAGCACTACCCCAACAAGGGGTCGGACCAGGCACCGTGGGCCGAGGGCTGCGCAACAGCCAAGTCGTACGCGGTCCTCATCGCCCCGAAGGTCACCAAACTGGCGCCGCGCGCAACGGCCCCGACCGGACACACACTCGTCGGCAAGGACCCGTGCAACTCGATCGACGCGTCGGCGCCCAAGGTCCAGGGCTGGACGTACCAGGGCATCAGCCGCAACCTTCCCTATCGTTGCTCGGTCAAGCTGGTGAACGGCGACTCGACCTACACCGTCGCGATCACCTACAAGCGGGACGCCGAGCAGGTGGCCGCAGGCGCCAAGCCGATCTCGGTGCGCGGCATGAACGGCATCGAACTGTCCGACAGTGGAAAGACATCGTTCTGCATCGCGTCGCTGACCTACGTCCGCGAAACATCCGGCACGGCGTGGGACGCCCAACTCATCAGCCTGGACGTCAACCAGGAGTCGGACAAGGGCGGCTCCACGCTGGACACCTGCGCCCTGGCCGACACCGTCTTCAAACTGGTGACCGACGCACTCGGCGGCTGAGCCACCACGCCGCATCCCCCGCCGGCGCGTCCGGCGCCGATGCCCGAGGAAGGCGCCTGCTCCGGGCCGTGGGTGCCGAATGGTCCATCCGCGCAGGTCAGGCTGCGCGTCGGCACCCGTGGACGGTGGTCGAACGGGTACGCGGCCACCCACGAGGGAAGACCCGACCCGCTCCGACGGCACGTGCCCGGCCGCCCTCGGGCGGTCAGCCACCCGCCCCCGGGGGGCCGTCGCCGCGCAGTCGTTCCAGGTCCGAGGCGCGTACCTGGATGACGAACACGGCGATCACCACGGCGATCACCGCGAAGATCGCGGCCGTCACGAAGGCCGTGGAGATGCCGGTGGTCAGCACCTGGTGACTCCATGGCGCGGGCAGCACGCCGGTGCGCTCGAAGTTCGCCCGCTCGGCGGGGCTCGCCTGGGCGAGGAACTCGGGCACCTGATCCTTCGCCTCGTTGCGGTTGGCCGTGCCGAAGACGGTGACCAGGATGGACAGGCCCAGCGAACCGCCCACCTGCTGGGTGGCGTTGAGCAGGCCCGTGGCGGCGCCGGTTTCGTGGCGGGCGACGCCGGAGACGGCCATCAGGGTCAGCGACACGAACTGCATGCCCATGCCGAGGCCGAAGATCAGCGTCGGGCCCAGGATGCTGCCGGCGTAGGTGCTGTGTACGTCGGTACGGGTCAGCCAGGCGAGGCCGGTCGCCGCCAGGATGGCGCCGACGACCATGAAGGGTTTGGGTCCGTAGCGCGGCAGGAGCTGGGAGGAGAAGCCGGCGCCGACCGCGACCACCGCGCTGATCGGGAGGAAGGCCAGGCCGGCCTGAATCGGGCTGAAGCCCAGGACATCCTGGACGAACAGGGTGAGGAAGAAGAACATCCCGAAGATCGCCGCGGCCAGGCACAACATGATGCCGTACGTGCCCGCCCGATTGCGGTCCGCGAACATCGCCAGCGGGGTGATCGGCTGCCTGGAGTTGCGCTCGACGGACACGAAGATCACGAGCAGTACGGCGGCCGCCGCGAACGCGCCCAGGGTCAGGGCGTCCCGCCATCCCTCCTGGGCGGCGCGGATGAACCCGTAGACGAGCGAGCCGATGCCCAGCGTGGAGGTCAGCGCGCCGAGCAGGTCGAAGTGGCCGGGATGGCGCTCGGATTCCCTGATGTAGCGCGGCGTGGCCAGCACGATGAGCAGGCCGATCGGCACGTTGACGAAGAACACCCACCGCCAGTCCAGCCATTCGACCAGGACACCGCCGGCGAGCAGCCCGATCGCGCCACCGCCGGCGGAGACCGCCGCGAACACGCCGAAGGCCCGGTTCCGGGCCGGGCCTTCGGGAAACGTCGTGGTGATCAACGCGAGTGCGGTCGGGGAGGCGATGGCGCCGCCCACACCTTGCAGGGTCCGCGCGGCGAGCAGTTCCGGCGCGCTCTGCGCGAGTCCGCCGAGCAGCGAGGCGATCACGAACAGCAACACGCCGAAGACGAACACCCGCCTGCGGCCCAGGATGTCGCCGGCTCGCCCGCCGAGCAGCAACAGGCCGCCGAAGGTGAGCGTGTAGGCGTTGAGCACCCAGGACAGGCTGGTGGTGGAGAACTCCAACGAGCGTTGGATGTGCGGCAGGGCGATGTTCACGATGGTGATGTCCAGGACCACCATCAACTGGCACGAGGCGATCACCGCGAGCGCGGCACCACTGCCGCCGCTTCGTGGGGATGCGGCGGCGGTGGCGCCGCTTCGCCCGGATCCGGCGGCGGCCTGCGGGGGTGTCGCGTGCGGGTTCGCCATGATGCGTCCTACGCCGTCTTGCGAGTCCTGCGGATCCTTCGCCCTGCGGATCCTTCGGGTCCTGCGCTGCCGAGGGCCGCGTCCGACGCGGCGCCGTCCGGCGAAGGGGCGGCGGGCCGCCCACCCGGGCGATATTCGCCCACTCGTTCGACCGTAAACCCGGACCCCCGCCGCCACCACCCGGCGGAGTCTCTTGCGGTCCGTTCCTCCGCGAAGGGCCCGCGCCCGGCTTCGCCGGTCACCGCGCGGGATCCACCCGGGCGGTGACCGGCATTGCGACGACTCAGGCCGTCTTCGGGGTGGCGCGTACGCCCATGTGCAGGTACGACGAGCCGTCGGCGAGTTCGTAGAAGACCATGCTGTCCCAGAGCGGGCTGCCCTCGCGGCGGCCCACGAACGTGGTCTCGTCGACGGATATCAGGTCCCAGTCCATCGCCGGCGAGATGTCCGCCAGCTCGCCGGTGACCTCGACGTGCAGGTGGAACCTGCCGTCCTCCTCCACGGTCACCGTGGCGAGGCAGCCGACCCGCTCGTACGTTCCGACGTAGCGGGCGACGTCGACGTCGACCGGCGTCTCCGGCGGGCCGAGCAGTTCCGGCATCTCGACGTCCGCCAGCGCGGCGAACAGCTCGCGGCCCAGGGCCCGCTGCAGCGCGGCGGTCTCGCCGCCGTTGGCCAGCAGGCAGACCACCGTGCCGGTGTCCGGGATGACCCAGAGCATCGCGGCCTGGCCGATGGTGTTGCCCGCGTGCATGATCACCCGGTGTCCGGACCACTCGTCGAGGATCCAACCGATCCCCCACTCCGGGGCGAGCGTGTACGGGTTCGGCAGGCGCACCTGCGACACGACCATCGCCTCGGGCGCGGCCAGCAGGTCGGTGCCCAGGTGGGCGCGCCCGAACGCGACCACGTCGCTCGCTCGCGCGCAGATCAGCCCGGCCGGCCCCATGGCCCGCGGCAGGCCCCATACCGGCGTCGGCTTGCCGTCCTCGACGTGCCCCGTCGCCGCACTGAACCGCAGCACGTCCTCCGGCAGCGTCCAGGTGTGCGTCAGGCCCAGGGGTTCGCAGATCTGCTCGCGCAGCGCCTCGTCCCAGCTCTTGCCGGTGAGCCGCTCGATGATGCGCCCCGCGATGACGAAGCCGGAGTTGCAGTACGAGAACGACTCGCCGATCGGGTGGTTCTGGGTGAGGTCGGCGCAGGCCGTGAGGTACTTCTCCAGACAGTCGTCGCCGCGCCCGGTGTCCAGGAACAGGTCGCCGTCGATACCGGAGGTGTGCGTCAGCAGGTGCCGCACGGTCACCGTCTTGGTCACCTCGGCGTCGGCGACCTTGAACTCGGGCAGCAGGTCGACGACCGGGGTGTCCAGCGTGAGTCGACCCTGTTCGACCAGCAGCATGAGCTGGGTCGCCGTCCAGACCTTGGATACCGAGCCGATCTGGAACAGTGAGTCGGTGGAGACCGGCGTCCCGGTGTCCTTGTTCAGGACTCCGGCGGCGAAGGAGTGCACCTCGCCCTCGTGCAGAAAGGCCAGGCTCGCGCCGGGCACCTCGAATTCGACGGTCAGCTCGGCGAGGCGGGCGTTCCAGTACGCGGCGTCGACGGTTGCGGTCATGGGACCTCTTTCGCAGTGGGCTGGGCGGGGCGTACCGGCACGCTACGCGGAGCCGGCGCTCCCGCTCATGGCCGTGACGACGAACCCGAGAGCGACCCTTGGTGCGAACGCACAAGTGCCGACGCCCGCCCCGCGCGCGCACCGCCGCGAATCCGCCCGCGTCAGCGCGGCGAGGTGGGGCGGCCGACCCGGACCAGCCCGGATTCGTAGGCCACCACCACGGCCTGGGCGCGATCCCGGAGTGCCAACTTGCCCAACAGTGCGCGCTCGTGGCGCTCGACCGTCGCGCCGTCCACCCGCATCGCCTCGGCGATCTCGTCGCGCGCCCTGCCGGTCGCGATCAGGCGCAGCACCTCGATCTCGGGTGCGCTCAGGTGCGCGAGAGCCGCAGGAACGACCTCGGCCACGGGCGTCGCGGAAGCGAGAGCGGGCTCGGCGACGGGCTCTGCCGGAACCGGCTCCGCACCCGCCGGCACGGCGGGTTCCACCGCCGTCATCGGGATGCTCGCCGCGACCCGGAAGCCGCCGTCCGCAACCGGCCCGGCCTCGAACGACCCGCCGTGCACGGCCACCCGCTCGCGCATCCCGACCAGCCCGTGTCCACCGCCGGTCGTCGCGTAGCCGCCGCCGAGGTGCTCGCCGCCGCCGTCGTCCCGGATCTCGATCGCGACCGCCGTCGGCAGGTACTCCAGCCGCACCCGGGCCATCGCCGCGCTGCCGGCGTGCTTGCGGGCGTTGGTGAGCGCCTCCTGGGTGATCCGGTACAGCGTGAGGCCGACCGTCAGGGACAACTCGCGGCGCGTGCCGACCACCTGGAGCTCGGTCGGCAGGCCGGCCAGGGAGGATTCGGCGATCAGCCGGTCCAGGTCGTCGACGCCGGGTTGTGGGGCCGACGGCGCGGATTCCGGGTCCTTGTCGCTGCGCAGTACGCCGAGCAGTTGGCGCATCTCGTCCAGCGCGACCCGCCCCGACGCCTCCAGCGTGAGCAGCGCGCCGCGCGCACCGTCCGGGTCGCGGTCCAGGCCGGCCCGGGCACCACCGGACATCAGATGCATCGTGGTGATGTGGTGCGCCACGATGTCGTGCAGTTCGCGGGCGATCCGCCGGCGCTCCTCGGTCAGCGCCCGCTCGGCAAGCAACTCCCGGTTGACCTCGACCTGGGCCTGCCAGTGCCGCACCGCGGCGCTCGCGCCGACGACCAGCATGGTCGCCACGAGGTCGCCGCTGAAGGTGTAGAAGAGCGGCATGTCCGCGTCGGCATAGCCGGACGTCTGGGCGGCCAGGGTGAGCAGCATGGCGAGGGCGATCGTCCTGGGCCGACAGGACAGCCCGACGGTGTACAGCGCGATCGCCAACACGAAGCCGAACCGCTGCCCGATGTCGCTGGTCAGGTTCAGGCCGATCTGAAGCACCAGCACCATCAGCAGCACCGGGAACGGGGCGCGTCGACGCGCGATCAGGCACAGCGCCGCCGCGATCAGGAACGCGAGGTTGGCCGCGGTCTGCGCAGGCCCCGGACCGCGCACGGTGACCGCGTAGCCGAGCAGGTCGGCGGCCATCGCGACGAGCACGACCAGGATGTCCGCCCGGTTGCGGCCCTGGAACACCCGGCGGATCCCGGGTGACCCGACTGCCCGCGCGGAATCGGCAGCGGGCAGATCACGGCCGGTGATCGCCTTGCCGAGCGCGGCCATGGACTTGGGCCCGAAGCCCATCCAGGGCCTCCTTCCGTGGGGAACGGCGTGCCAGTATTCCACCGCGCCGATCTTTGGTCGAAGCGGGCGAATCGCCCCGACCCCGACACGCCGCGGCGATCGGCCCACCCCCGAACCACTCGGCCGCGCCGTTCCCCCACACCGCCCTCATGGAACCCGCGCCGGGCCGCCCCGATCGGGGGTGGCCACGCCGAACGACGGGCTCTGCAGGATCGCCCGCCGGAATCAGCTCGCCGAGGCCGCTTCGAGGGGTGCGTCGGCGAATTTGCCGGACAGCAGGTGGCCGGCGCCCGGCGCGAAGGCGGGCAGGTGCAGCGCGCGAAGCATCTGGTGCACGGTGCACACCGCGGCCGAGACGACCGGCTTGCCCAGTCGCTGCTCGGCTTCCTCGATCGCGGCCAGCGACGGCATCTGCACGCACGCGGACAACACCACCGCGTCCGCGTCCGCGTATTCGAGCCGCTCGGCGATGCCCGGCAGGCGCAACGGGTCGTGTGCGGCCACGTCGAGGTTGTCCGGGATCTCCAACGCCTCGAAGTCGAGCACCTCGATGCCCTCGTGGCCCAGGTATTCCACGACGGTGCGGGTCAGCGGCAACATGTACGGCGCGACCAGGGCGACCTTGCGCGCGCCGATGGTGTGCAGCCCGTGCACCAGCGCGCCGGCGCTGGTGACCACCGGCGCGGGCGCGCCGTTGTCGATGGTGCGACCGTGCAGCCGCTCCTCGGCGACCCGGTGGTAGCCCAGGCCCATGCTCATGATCGCCACGAGGCACGCGTAACCGAGCACGTCCACCCGCGCGTCGGAGAGTTCGACCGCGCAGCGATCGGAATCGGCGTCCATCGCCTTGAGTTGCTCAGGGGTGACGTGGGTCATCCGCATCCGGCTGGAGTGGAACGTGAAGCGCTCCGGCGCGACCGTCTCACGTGCCCGCAGGATCGCGGGTACCTCGGTTTCCATCGTGACGTTCGAGCTCGGCACGATCTGGCCGATGCGGTAGGGGTGTCGGCGCACGGAGGTCCTCCTGTGGTGCGGAATGTTCGAGTGGTGGGGCCGGGCTCGGGTCAGCGGGCGTCGATCACCGGGTTGGACAGCGTCCCGATCCGCTCGACGGTGGCCTCGACCACGTCGCCGGGCCGCAGGAATTGCGGCGGGACCTGGGCCGCGCCGACGCCGGAGGGCGATCCGGTGGAGATCACGTCGCCCGGTTCCAGGGTCATCCCGGAGGAGATGTCGGCGATCAGGCGCGGGATGTCGAAAAGCATGTGCCGGGTGTTCGACTTCTGCTTGATGTCGCCGTTGACCCGCAGCGACAGGTCGAGCGCCTGCGCGTCCGGGATGTCGTCGGCGGTGACCACGGCGGGGCCGAACGGGGCATACGAGTCCTGGCCCTTGGAGAAGAACCACTGCCCGGAGCGGCGCTGATCGCGCGCGCTGATGTCGTTCATGATGCTGTACCCGAACACGTGCTCCCAGGCGTCGGCTTCGCTCACCTTGTACGCGGTCCGCCCGATCACCACGGCGAGTTCGCATTCCCAGTCGAGCTGTCGGGTCAGGTCGCCGTTGTGCAGGATGGGCGCGCCGGGGCCGGTGACGGCGGTGGCGGGCTTGCCGAACAGCACCGGACGCTCGGGGAGTTCCTTCGCGGTGTCCAGGGTGCGGTTGGACTCGGCCACGTGCTCGACGTAGTTGAGCCCGATGCCGATGATCTTCCCGGGCCGCAGCGGTGCCAGCAGCCGCACGTCGGCGCTCGCGTGCACGGCGCCGGCGGGTCGGGCCGCCGGGTCGCCGGCCAGCAGGTCTCGCGCGGTGTCCAGGGCCTCGGCGCCGGCACGGATGAACGAGAGCAGATCACCGGGGAGTTCGGTGCCCGCGGCGGCGGCGAGTGCGGACAGGTCGAGTACGTGGGCACCGTCCTCGGCGCCCAGGCGGGACGACGATCCGTCGACGGTGTAGGTGACCAGGCGCATGGGGGTGTCCTCACTGTCCTTGCGTCCGGGCGGCGCGGTCGCGCCGCCCGGGTTCGTCGTGTGGGGTCGAAGGTCGCGGGGTTCGTTGCCCCGGTGGGCGATCCGGTCTCACGGGGTCGGCTGGTGCCCGTCGTTGTCCGGGTATGCCTCTTCGCGGTGGAAGCCGAGCGAGCGCATCACCGGGAAGTCGTTGAAGGAGAACAACACCGCGTCGTCGGCCGGGTCCAGGTTGGCGTGTTCGTGCCAGGCCCAGGCCGGGACCGCGAAGACGTCGCCCTCGTGCCACTCGAAGCGCTGCCCGCCGACGATCGAGACGCCGTGGCCCTTGGCGGCCGTGTAGACGACCGAGCCGGTGTGTCGGTGGGCCTTGGTCGCCTGTCCGGCGCGCAGGAGTTGGATGTGCGCGCTCATCGTCGGCATCACCGAGCCGCCGGTGGCGGGGTTGGTGTACTCCATGATCACGCCGTCGTACGGCGAGCCCTCGCTCGCCCGGGCCAGGTCGAGCAGGGCCTGGTAGGTGGGCTCCCACGGCCAGGCCAGCAGCGGCGAGTAGGGTCGGGTCCACCGCTCGGTGCCGTACGGCACCAGGTTGCCGCCGTAGGTCAGGACCGAGTTGTTCACCACCTTGCCGGGCACCTGGTACAGGTCCGGGTGCACCTCGTAGAAGCCCGCGTCCAGCGCGTTGACCAGCGGGATGTCCAGGCCGTCCTGCCAGATCACCGGCGCGTCCGCGGACTCGTTGCCGTGCTCGTGCCAGGTCCCGTTCGGGGTGATCGCGAAGTCCCGGGCGCCGACCTTGAGTTTCTCGCCGTCCACGATGGTCCAGGCGCCGGTGCCCTCCAGCACGAACCGCAGCGCGGCGGCCTGGTGCCGGTGCGCGGTCATCGACTCGCCCGGTCCCATGATCTGAAGTCCCGTGTACAGCAGGCCCGCCGCCGCGCTGACGTCGCGCCGTCCGGGATTGACCAGCATCACCACCCGGCGGCCCGCGTCGTCCGCCTTGACCAGGTCGAGCGCCTTGCGTACCAGCGGGCGCAGTTCGGCGTAGCGCCACAACGTGGGTACCGACTTGGGCTGTGGGTACCACGGCTCGATCTCGTTCGCCACGGTCCACAACGCGCCGGCCGCGCGGTCGGCCAACTCGGCGTAGTAGGCGCTCAGTTCCGGGGTATCGGTGACTCGGGCCCGGCCGAGCATGTTGTCGTCCTGGGTGGTCATTTCTCCTCCTCGGGGGCGGGTGCGACGGGTGTGGGGCCGGCGGTGGGGGTCTGGTCGTGGGTGAAGGTGATCGGCGACCGGGGCCGGTTGTCCACGTCGAGCCGGAAGATGTCGAAGCGGTTGTAGTGGCCGACGATGTCGTGCATCTGCTTGGGCTGGATGCACTTGGCGAGGTCGATGTCGGCGTAGACGATGCCCTCGTCGTCGATCAGCGGTTCGGTGACCGGGCGGCCGTCCGGGCCGAAGATGCCGGACAGCGCGCTGCGTTCGCGGCCGAGTTGCTTGCGTACCTCGGCGTCGTCGCCGGCGATCGCGTCGACGATCTCGGGCGAGATGGTCGAGCACGCGACGACCGAGAACACCTTGCCCTCGAAGCTGTGCGCGGCCGTGCGCACCGCGATGGCGTCCGCCATGTCGTAGTCGGCGGGTGCCACCGGCAATGCGATGTAGCTTGCCGCGTGCACGAGTTCGCCCTGGGCGAGCAGGGTGAAGCGGGCCAGTGTGTTGGTGTTCTCGCCGCAGGCGAGCACGCCGAGCGGGCCGATCCCGGTCGGGTGCACGCGCAGCGAGCTGCCGTCGCCGCCGGTCCAGGTCAGCTTCTCCGCCCAGGTGGGCACCAGCTTGCGGTGCACCCCGATCAGTTCGCCGTCCGCGTCGATGGTCAACATGGTGTTGTAGAGCACGCCCATGCTGTGCGAGCCGCGCTCGTTGACGCCGATCACCACCACCGCGCCGGCCGCCCGGGCGGCGGCGCGCAGTGCTTTCACGTGTGGGCCGGGCAGGTCGACCGAGGAGCGGTACAGGCGTTCGAACCAGGGCGAGCCCTGGACCGGGTTCATCGTCCAGTTCCAGTACGGATACCCGGGCACGAACACCTCGGGGAAGACGATCAGTTCGGCGCCGTTGGCGGCGGCCTCGCGGATCAGGTCGACCGCCTTGGCCACGGTGGCGGTCGCGTCCAGGTAGACCGGCGACGCCTGCACGGCCGCGGCCTTGAACCTGGGCGGGTTGTCGCGCTGTTCGCCGGACAGCACGATCGGCGGGGTGGGACCGGTGGGACTGGTCCAACTGTTCATGTCGGGCTCCTCGTGGTCCGTCAGCGCCGGCCGGGTACGGCCACCAAAGGGGAATCGCGGGTCGGCCGCCAACGCCGCGGCACCGTTTCGACCGACTCGCGCAGCAGGTGCAGCCGGGGCGGTACGCGGTCGCTGCCCGCGCCGGGCGGCTTGCGGCTGCCCGGTCGCCAGGCGCTCGGCCACGGCGCGCCGGGTCCGGTGTAGCCCTGCTCGGCGGCGGCGTGCAGCGTCCACATCGGGTCGTACAGGTGGGCGCGGCCGACCGCGCACAGGTCGGCGCGGCCCGCGAGCAGGATCGAGTTGACGTCGTCGTAGGTGGAGATCGCGCCGACCGCGATGGTCGGCACGCCGGTCGCGTTGCGGATCAGATCGGCGAACGGGGTCTGGTAGCCGCGCCCGTAGGCGGGCCGCTCGTGCGGTACCACCTCGCCCGAGGACACGTCGATCGCGTCCGCCCCGGCCGCCGCCAGAGCCCGGGCGATCCGGACCGCGTCGTCCTCGGTGGTGCCGCCCTCGGCCCAGTCGCTCGCCGAGATCCGCACCACCAGCGGCTTGTTCGTCGGCCACACCGCCCGCACTGCGGCCAACACCTCTATCGGGAAGCGCAGTCGGCCGGCGAGCGTGCCGCCGTATTCGTCCTCGCGCAGGTTGGTCAGCGGGGACAGGAAGCCGGACAGCAGGTGGCCGTGTCCGTATTGCAGTTCGAGCGCGTCGAAGCCGGCTCGATCGGCGCGCGCGGCGGCGTCGGCGAACGCGGCGGTGATCGCGTCCAGGTCCGCCCGATCCGCCTCGCGCGGCCGGAAGTTGCCGGCCGCGTCCCAGGGAATCGCCGACGCGGCCACCGTCGGCCACCCGTTCGGGCCCAGCGGCACGCTCCGGCCTTCGGCGTCCGGCACAGTGCTCGCCGCGCGGCGCCCGGCGTGGCCGATCTGGATGCCCAACAGCGGTCCGTCCGGGGCCTGTTCCTTGACCCGGGTGACCACATCGCGCCACGCGACCTCGTGGGCCGGCGACCACAGGCCCGGGCATGCCTCGGTGGAGCGGCCGTTGGGCAGTACGGCGGTCATGCCCGCGAAGACCAGGCTCGCGCCGCCGAGCGCGAGGGCGCCCAGATGCGCGGACTCGAACGGGCCCGGGATGCCGTCCTCGGCCGCGTAGGTGGCCATCGGCGGCACCACCACGCGGTTGCGCAGCCGGACCGAGCCGAGCCGGAAGGGCTGGAACATCGGCGCCGCGTCCACCCGGTCCGGCCGGCCGGCGGTGAACGCCGCGTCCACCCGGGCGACGAACTCGGGGTCGCGTTCGAGCAGATTGGCGTGGGTGACCCGGCGGCTGCGGGTGAGCAGGTTGAAGGCGAACTGCTCGGGTGCCTGGCCCACCGCGCGGTCGATGTTCTCGAACCACTCCAGGCTGGCCTGCGCGGCGCGCTGGGTCGAACTCACCACCGGCTTGCGTTCGGCCTCGTAGGCGGTCAGCGCGGCCGGGATGCCGGCGTGCTCGTTCAGGCACGCGGCCAGGGCGAGTGCGTCCTCCATGGCCAGCTTGGTACCGGAGCCGATGGAGAAGTGCGCGGTGTGCGCGGCGTCGCCGAGCAGGACCACGTTCTCGTGCCGCCAGGTGGCGTTGCGTACGGTGCTGAACCTGATCCAGCGGGAGTTGTTCGGGATCAGCCGGTGGCCGTCCAGGTGTTCGGCCAACAGTGCCTCGCAGCGCGCGATGCCCGCGTCGTCACTGGCCCCGCGTGGCAGGTCGCGGCCGGCGAATTCGGCGAATCCGCCGCGCCGCCAGGCGTCCTCGGCGAGTTCGACGATGAAGGTGCTGCGTCGATCGTCGAACGGGTAGGCGTGCACCTGCACCACGCCGAAGTCGTGCTTGTCCACGATGAAGGTGAACGCGTCGAAGACCTTGTCGGTCCCCAGCCACATGTAGCGGCAGCCGCGCTCGTCCAGGCTCGGCCGGAACGTGTCGGCGTAGCGCTCGCGCACCGTCGAGCGCACCCCGTCCGAGGCGACCACCAGGTCGTGGGTGCGCGCGAGTTCGGCCACGTCCGGCGCCTCGGTGCGGTAGCGCAGGTCCACGCCGAGCGCGGCGCAGCGGTCCTGGAGGATGCGCAGGAGCCGCTCCCGGCCCAGCGCGGCGAAGCCGTGCCCACCGGAGGTGAGGGTGCTGCCGCCGTAGCGCACGTCGATGTCGGTCCAGCGGGCGAACCCCTGGGACATCGCGGCGAAGACCTCCGGATCGGCCTGGGCGATGCCGTCCAGCGTCTCGTCGGAGAAGACCACGCCGAAGCCGAACACGTCGTCCGGGGCGTTGCGCTCCCACAGGGTGATCTCAGCGGCCGGCGAGAGCTGCTTGGCGAGGGCGGCGAAGTACAACCCGCCCGGCCCGCCACCGATGACTGCGATGCGCACAGCGTCCTCCAATGTTCCGGGCCTACCCGAGCGTATGTAATAAATTCCACGGTCGTCAATATGGCGCGATATCGCCTGAGGTCGCCGTGTGGCTCCGCGAGGTGGTGTTCGAGAGACCGTGCGGCGGACTGCGAGCCCGCGAAGCGGCCTTTGCCCCGTGTGGCGGTCTTCGCCCCGTGCGGCGGTCTCCGCCCCGTGCGGCGGTCTTCGCTCCGGCGTGCGTCAGGCGTACGATTCCGGCCGTTGCGGGCCGCCCCGGGACAGTGCGGCCCGGATCTCGTCGGGCCAGGGCGAGGCACCCTCGGCGTCCGGCGGGCAGTGCACGACGGACAGCCGGCCGGTCGCGGCCACGCCCTTGGTGCCGCGCACCTCGAACTCGTAGTGCAGCGAACTGGCCCCCACCCGCACCACCCGCAACGCGGCGTGCACGGATTCGCCGAACCACAACCGCTCGCGGTAGTCCGCCTCGAAGTGCACGCGCGGGATCCGGCCGAACAACTCGGCCACCCCCAGCCGACGCAGCAGCACCGCCTCGGCCGCCTCCACCCAGCGCTGTACGGCCGAGTAGTGGTAGTGGCCGGCCGCGTCGGTGTCCTGCCATTCGACCCGGCGCTCGATCACCACGGAGGGCAGCGTCGCCGCGTCCTCCGCCGGGTCGGTCGGGTCGGTCGGGTCGGGCCGGGTGGGGCGGGTGTCCTGCATCGTGTTGCCTTTCACGAGGCTTCCGGGGCGGGGGCGACGGCCGCGGGTATCGGCCGGCCCGAGGCCGGCGCCGGCGGCGCCGCGCCGGCCTCGGCCCAGGCACGGAGTTCGCCGCGCCGCAGCTTGCCGTTGCCGGTGCGCGGGAGAGCGGCCACGAACTCGACGGCGCGCGGGTACTTGTACGGCGCGATGGCCTGCTTGACGAAGGTCTGGATGCGGCCGGCGGTGTCCGCGTCGGCGGGCACCCCCTCGCGCAGCACCACGTACGCCTTGACGATCAGTCCGCGACCGGGGTCGGGCGCGCCGACCACGCCACACTCGACGACGTCCGGGTGTGCGGCCAGGGCGAGTTCGACCTCGGGGCCGGCGATGTTGTAGCCGGAGGAGACGATCATGTCGTCGCTGCGGGCCTGGTACCAGAGGTAGCCGTCGGCGTCGCGGATGTAGGTGTCGCCGGTGATGTTCCAGCCGTCCCGCACGTAGTCGGCCTGGCGAGGGTCGTCCAGGTAGCGGCAGCCGGTGGGGCCCTTGACCGCCAGTTGGCCGGGGGTACCGTCCGGGACGCGGTGACCGTCGGCGTCGAGCACCACGGCCTCGAAGCCGGGTACCGCGCGGCCGGTCGCACCGGGCCGGATGTCCTGGTCGGCGGCGGAGACGAAGACGTGCAACAACTCGGTCGCGCCGATCCCGTCGATCAGCTCGATCCCGGTCGCCGCGTGCAGGTCGTACCAGGTCTGTGCGGGCAACGCCTCGCCCGCCGATACGCACCGGCGGACGCCCTTGAGCAGGTCGGCCAGGCCCGCGCCCATGATCGCCCGGTAGGCGGTGGGGGCGGTGAACAACACGGTGACGCCGTAGTCGGCGACGATCCGGGCCAGCCGCTCGGGCGTCGCGTGCTCCAACAGCAGGCCGGCCGCGCCCACGTGCAGCGGGAAGACCACCAAGCCGCCGAGGCCGAAGGTGAAGCCCAGCGGCGGGGTGCCGGCGAACAGGTCGTCCGGGGTGGGCTTGAGGATGTGCCGGGCGAAGGTGTCGGAGTTGGCCAGCACATCGCGGTGGAAGTGCATGGTGGCCTTGGGCCGACCGGTGGTCCCGGACGTGAACGCGATCAGCGCGACGTCGTCGGCCGAGGTGTCCACGGCCTCGAACTCGCCGTCCTTGTTCGCACAGCGAGCCGTCAGGTCGGCCTCGTCGGCGCCGCCGTAGGCGAGGGTGGTCAACCCGGGCACCTCGGCCGCCGCCAACTCGTCCAGGAACCGGTGGTCGCACAACGCGACCGTGGGTGCGCCGATCTCGCACAGGGCGTTCAGCTCGTGCGCCCGGAGCAGCGGCATCGTGGTGACCACGACCGCGCCGGCCTTGAGCACGCCGAACCAGCAGGCGACCAGCCACGGGTTGTTGGGCCCGCGCAGCAGTACCCGATTGCCCGGGACCACGCCGAGGTCCTCGGTCAGCACCCGGGCTACCTGGTTCGCCCGGAGCAGGAGGTCCCCGTAGGTCCACTGGTCGTCGAGCGTGACCAGACAGCGACGGTCGGGACCGAGCCGGTCCACGGTGTCGTCCAGCAGGACCCGGGCGCAGTTGAGCCGGGTCGGGTAGCGCAATTCCGGTAGTTCGAAACGCAGTTCGGGCCACAGCTCGGCCGGTGGCAATCGATCACGACAAAACGTATCGACATGAGCGGAAGGAAACAGCTCCATGTGCGCGCACCTCATCCTGGCGTCAGCGGGAGTCGCGCAGCCAGTATCTATCAATTCTGACGACAGTCAATGGAACGCGATATCTTGCGGGCGACGGGCTGGGAGCGGATGCCCGGAACGTGGGGGTTCCACTCGGGTGGGTGAGGGCGGGTCGCGAGCCGGGCCCGACGGCAGGGGCTGGAGCGCGAGCGGGGTGAGCGCATGGGGGTGGGCCGCGAGTGGGGCGAGCCGATGAGGGCGGGTCGCGAGCGGGGCGAGCCGATGAGGGCGGGCCACGAACGGGGCGAGCCGATGAGGGCGGGCCACGAACGGGGCGAGCCGATGAGGGCGGGCCACGAACGGGGCGAGCCGATGAGGGCGGGCCACGAACGGGG
>NZ_JBHZAV010000009.1:0-62359 GCF_042754445.1 Embleya sp. NPDC059213 | reverse complement strand
GGCGAGCCGATGAGGGCGGGTCGCGAGCGGGGACCTGGCGGCAGGGGCGAGATCGCGAGCGCAGCGAGCGGGTGGGTGGCTTTCGGCGATGCAGCGCTGCCTCTATTCGGGCGCCTTCGGCGCCGGCTCGCGAGGCACCACTTTTCCTCTCCCCCGCTACGCTCCTCCGAGAAAAAGTGGCCCCTCGCTCGTGACTTCGTGTCCCTTCGCTTCGTTACGGGCCACGAAGTCAAAGTTTGCGGCTCCGCCGCTCTCCGCGCTGCGCGCGTCGATCGCGCGGCTCAGCTGGGTCGGGGGCGCTGACGCGCCGAGGGGATGGGGCTCGGCGATGTGAGGGTGGGACGTGGGCGCGGCGACGCGAGAGGGTGGGTGGGGTTCGCGGCTGGGAATCTTCGCTGCCCAGCGCGTTTGGCCCGTCCGGGTGAGTCAAGAGGCGTCGCTTCGGCGCACGTGGGCGATCCGGTTGCGCTGCCGGTCAGTACGTCGAGGTGGGCGCCCGGCACCGTTCCGTGTCGCGGGGCGGGCCGGGCAGGGCAAAAGCTGTTCCTGGACGTTGCCAGGAAAAGCCGGCCCATCCCGAGCCGCCGTCACCAACCATGCCGCGATCTCGACCCTGGGTGGCGGCTCGGACGAACGCGACCCACTGAGGACGACCCACGGCGAACGACAGCCGGGCATCGCCTCTGGAGTCGCGGATGTGGACGGCTCGCCGGGTGACGGCGATCTCGACGCAGTCGTCGCCTTGGGCACTGCTGTAGCTGCTCTTGAACCACAGATGTTGAGGGGCACTCATGTGCGCTCTCCGGGTCGTCGAGCTTACGGTCGGCGTGCGACGTGACGGACGAACTGCCCCCATTCGACGTGCCGGACGCCGAAAGAGGGCCTGGTCACGTCCTTGGAGTCACGGACGTGGACGTCCTGTTCGGTGGCGGCAATCTCGATGCAACTGTCGCCTTGAGCGCTGCTGTAGCTGCTCTTGGACCAGTTGAGTTCTGTGGCGCTCACAGGGCTCCTCGCATCCGCTTGAGCAGGCCCAGGGATTCGTTCGGCGAAAGGGCCTGTGAGCGCAGTCTCGCATAACGCATTTGAAGCTTGCCGACTTCTTTCGCGTCCGTGATCAAGCGGCCGTTTTCCTGGCCCTCCGAGTAAGCAAGCCACCGCCCGTCCGGAGTCTCCAACAACTGAATCGACCCGGCGAGACATGCGTGGTGTTCGCTGTCTGCCGGCATGATCTGGACCGTCGTGTTCCTTAGGCTGCTCGACTCGATTACCTGGTCCAGCAGTTCGCGGGTGACGGCTAGTCCGCCGAGGCGACGCATGAAGATCGCCTCCTCGATGACGAAGTCGAATGCGGTCGTGGGTTTGTCGCGCAGCAACCGCTGACGCTCCATGCGGGCGGCGACCCGGACCTCCAAGTTGGCGTCGGTCAGCGGTGGAATGTCGTTGTCGCACAGGGCGCGAACATATCCCTCAGGCTGCAACAACCCGGGTACCAGCCTGCATTCGTATGTGCAGAGGTTTACGGCAAGCCCTTCCAACCGCGCCCACTGCCGGAACCAAGCCGCCAAGCCCGGCCGGCGCGACAGATGCCGCGCGGCGCGGCGGAGCGCGCCCGTGTCGCCGAGTGCGGCCTCTGCGCGTTCGACGAAGTCGGGGTCGGGCATTCGGCGGCCGAGTTCGACCGACTCCACGGTGTGTTTCGAGAAGCGCACCATCGTGCCGAAGTCCACCCGGCTCAAGCCCGCGTGTTCGCGGAGGGCCTGGACGACGGCGCCGAACGTGCGGAGACTGTCCGAGGCGTCGGGTTCGCGCTCCCACTCCTCAGCCGGATCGGTCATTCGCGGCTACCTCCAGGCGTGTTGGGTCTTTTCGCTCTCTATCCGCTCAGAGTGACCTCAAGATCACCGTACCGTCCACTCTTGGTGCCCGTACGCTGACCGAGCGTACGGATCGGAAGTCTGGATTCCGGCACCGTCGCCCCGCCACCTTGACGTCCATGAACTCCGCCGCACCCCAACTCCGCGTGGCCGTGAGAGTGTTCGAGCTGCGCCTGACCTCCACCCGTCGTGGCGCCCGATTGGCCCACCAACTCGCCGTCGAGGAACTCCGTGCGTGGGGACTCCCGCCCGCCGTCGTCGCCCGCGCTCGGCAGATCGTCGCCGAACTCGCCGCCAACGCCGCGCTGCACGGCAGCGCCGACCCGTCCCGCGGCTTCAGGCTCACCCTCACCGCCGACGCTGCGCTCGGCACCCTCCGCATCGGCGTTGCCGATAGCCGCCCCGACTGCCCGCCCACAACGAGTACTTCCGCCGAGGCCACCGGCGAGTCCGGCCGCGGCCTCCTCATCGTCACCGCGCTCTGCGACCGTTGGGGCATCGACCCACACCCGCCCACCGGCAAAACGGTCTGGACCGAACTCGACCTCCCTCACGAAGGCCGAGTGCCATGATCGCCGTGGCCGACTCCCGCCCTCGTGTCGGCTCGTGGGCTGGTCCCGTCGGGTCAGGAACGGGTCCGAGAGGAACGCCGGTGGCGAAGACGCTGGTTGTGATCGGTGTGGCGCCGGACACCGCGGGCCCCGCCGGTGGCGGAATCGGGCCCGGTCGGGGTGGGGCGCCGACGTGGTCCCGGCCGGTGGCGTGCCGATCGGACTCGGTGGGGGCCGGGGCCGGGGCCGGGCTACTCCACCGTTACCGACTTGGCCAGGTTGCGGGGGCGGTCGATGTCTTCGCCGAGGGTGTGGGCGGCGTGGTAGGCGAGGAGTTGGGTGGGGATGGTGAGGAGGATCGGGTCGAGTTCGGGTTCGTTGCGGGGGATGTCGATGCGGTCGGCTTCGAGGTCGCCCAGGTCCACGCCCTCGTGGGTGATCACGGTCAGTCGGCCGCCTCGGGCGCGGATCTCGTGGGCCGCGGCCAGGTTGCGGCCGACCAGGTCGTCGTCGGGGATGACGGCGACTGTGGGCAGGTTCGCGTCGATCAGGGCGAGCGGGCCGTGCTTGAGTTCGCTGCTGGGGTATGCCTCGGCGTGGCGGTAGGTGATCTCCTTGAACTTCTGGGCCGCCTCCCGCGCGACCGGATAGCCACGTACCCGGCCGATGAAGAACAGGCTGCGCGCGTCGGCGAGCCGGCGGCCCGCGTCGGCGATGGTCTGCTCGTCGGCGAGGATCTCGGCGATCTGGCCGGGCAGCGCCTGGAGGCCGGCCAGGATCCGGGCGCCGTCCGCGTGCGACAGGTCGTGCACCCGACCCAGCGCCAGCGCCAGCAGCGCGAAGCCCACCGACATGTGGGTCAGCGCCTTGGTCGAGGCCACCGAGACCTCCGGCCCGGCGTGCAGGTAGATGCCGCCGTCGCACTGTCGGGCGATGGACGAGCCGACCACGTTGACCAGGCCGACCACTCGGCCGCCCTTGCGCTGGATCTCGCGCACCGCGAAGAGCGTGTCGGCGGTCTCGCCGGACTGGCTGACCGCGACGTAGAGCGTGTCCGGCTCGATCACCGGGTTGCGATAGCGGAACTCCGAGGCCGGTTCGGCGTCGGCCGGCACCCGGGCCAGGTCCTCGATCAGCCCGGCGCCCAACTGGCCCACGTAGTAAGCGGATCCGCAGCCGAGGATCTTCACCCGACGGAAGCCGCGCAGTTCGCGCAGCTCCATCCGCAGACCGTCGAGGCGGGCCGAGCCGAACCGGTCGTCGAGCCGGCCGCCCAGCATGCGCTCGACGGAGGAGGGCTGTTCGTGGATCTCCTTGTGCATGAAGTGTTCGTGGCCCGCGAGTTCGAGTTCCTCGACGGTGAGTTCGACGGTGGTCGGCGTCTTGGTGACGTCCTGGTGCTCCCGGGTGAAGGTCCGGAAGCCGGTCGCGGTGACGGTGGCCAGCTCGCCGTCCTCCAGGTGCACGACCGAACTGGTGTGTCGTACCAGCGCCGAGACGTCGCTCGCGACGAACATCTCGCGCTCGCCGACCCCGATGACCAGCGGCGAACCGTTCCGGGCCACCACGATCCGGTCCGGGGTGCCCGCGTCCACGACGGCGATCGCGTAGGTACCGGTCACCTGGGCCAGCGAGGCCACCACGGCGGCTTCGATGGTGTCCTGCGGCGCGCGGGCGATCAGGTGGGCGAGCACTTCGGTGTCGGTGTCCGAGGTCAGCTCGACGCCCTCGGCCGTGAGCCGGGCCCGCAGCGCGGCGGCGTTGTCGATGATGCCGTTGTGCACGACCTGGATCCGGCCGTCCGCCGACGCGTGCGGATGCGCGTTGGCCTCCGAGGGTGCGCCGTGGGTGGCCCACCGGGTGTGCCCGATGCCGACCCGCCCCGAGGTCTTGGCCGGAACGGCGGCGGCCAGTGCGTGCACCCGGCCCACCCGGCGGAACACCCTGGCCGGGCCGCGGGTGCCCAGCACCGCGATGCCGGCCGAGTCGTAGCCCCGATATTCCAGTCGGCTCAGCCCTTCGAGCAGGATGGGGGCGGCCTGCTGCGCGCCGATATAGCCCACGATTCCGCACATGTCGCTGCGTTCTCCTTCTTGCTCTCGGCAGGTCGGTGTGTCATGGCACGCCGACGGGCGTACACGATCGACCCGCTCGGCCCACTCGGCCCACTCGGCTCAGCCGTAGATGACGCGGCGCAGTTGACGCTCGGTCAACTCCGGTGGCGCGACCAGGCGTTCGGCCAGTTCGGCGGCGATCAGCCGGTAGATCTGCGCGTTGCGCTTGCCGTAGACCCGGTGGTGCCGATGCCGCCGCCGGACGTAGTCCTCGACCGGCTCGCGGTACCAGGCCAGCACGTCCTCGACGATCCGCTCGGCCTCGGCGGGTGCCAGGCCGGTCGTCGCCGCGATCCGCTCCACCAGTTCGCCGTCAGCCACCCCCCGATCCTGGACCCGGCCGGCACCTACGGCAAGAATCTGCCCGATTTCGGGCAGATCCCGGGTCGAGATGCACTCGGACGGACGATCGGGGTCGACCCGGGTGACCACTTTCGACCTTGTCCGGCGCCCCGGGGCCCGGCAGATTGAGGGGATGATGCTCCCGTTCGTACGCGAAGGCAGGACCGGCTCGATCGAGGCCACCGTCGAGCGCGTCGAGGACCCGGCGGCAATTGGACAGACCGCCGAGGCCCGGGACTTCCCCTGTCTCACCGCGCGGATCGTCTACCCGGGACGCGGCTATGGGGCGTTGTTCGG
This sequence comes from Embleya sp. NPDC059213, assembly GCF_042754445.1. Taxonomy (NCBI): domain Bacteria; kingdom Bacillati; phylum Actinomycetota; class Actinomycetes; order Kitasatosporales; family Streptomycetaceae; genus Embleya; species Embleya sp. NPDC059213. The sequence continues at coordinate 57,178 of NZ_JBHZAV010000009.1, read as the reverse complement.
CTGGGTGCAACTGGTGCGCTCCACCGACGGCGGCGCGGAGTTCGAGATGGACCCGTTCCCGTTGTTCGCCGACGCCGGATCCCCGTACTGCTACTTCGGCGTCGCACCCACCCTCTTCGACTCCCCGGCCCGCTACACCCGAGCCCCGATGACCTGGCTCGCGCACACCTTCCTGGGCTGGACCCCGATGGCCGAGACCATCGAACCCCACGTCGTCCCGCTCGTCGGCTTCTCCTGGGGCTTCTCGATCGACACCCGCGAAACCATCGCCCTGCGGCCGGCCCGCCCGCTCACCCCCGCCGACTGGACCGCCCACCTCCCCTACCTCGCCAAACAACACCCGACCTGGACCTTCGCCCCGGCTCCGCGCGCCGGCTGATCCGCTCGCCGGCCCCGTCAGCCCCCCTCGGCCGGGCCCCGTCCCCCGGGCGCCGCCGGGCAGGGGCGGCCGGTCAGCGGGAGGTGTGCCAGGACGCCCTCGCCGCCGGTGAAGTCGACCCCGGGGATGGTGAATTCGCGGGTCTCCTCGTGAAAACCCAATGCTTCGTGCAGGTGCAGCGAGGCGGTGTTGCGGGCGTTGGTGAAGTACCAGGCCGACTCGGCACGTTCGGCGATCCAGGCCAGGCGGGCCCGGGTCAGGCGCAGGCCCAGGCCGGTGCGGCGGGCGGTGGGGGCGACCACGATTCCGGCCAGGTAGTAGCCGACGGGGGCGGTCGGCGACGGGTCGAGGTGCACCGCGCGGGCGTAGCCGACCACCGGGTCGGCGCCGGTCGAGGGCTCCGTCGCGACCAGGAAACAGCCGTCCGGGCGGTCGAACCAGGTCCGCACGCGTGCTCGCAGATCGGCTTCGGCGTCCGCCGGGGCCCCCTCGTGCAGCGCGAGCAACGCCGCGCACGCGTCGAGGTCGCCGGCTCGCGCACCGCGCACCACGAAGGTTCGCGACCGGCTCACCCGATCCGCCCCCGCGACACCACATAGCCCGCCTCGCGGTCGAAGCCCAGGACCGTGGCGCCCTCGTCGAGCAGGGTGCCGAGGGTCTCCCGGAGGGCGGTGCGCCAGGCGTGGGCGGCCTCGGGGGCGGTCCGTCGCAACGACTCGATGTCGGCCGGCAGCGCGATCAGCACGACGTCGCCGTCCGGGTCGCCCGACACCGGCAGGCCCTCCCGTGTCACCAGGGCCGCGCCGGCGTCCGGCGGCACCGGGACCCGCGTGCGCCGGCCGCGCACCGCCCCCAGCACCCTCGGGTCGGTCAACTCCCAGACCGCCAGGACCCGGTCGCTCGCGTCACCGCTGTTGAGGGTGTCCACCATCTCGCCGTAGAAGTCCGGCAGGTACTCCACCGGCCGCGCACCCAGCTTGACCAGGTTGAAGTGGGCGTTGCGGCGCACCAGCGGGTCGTACGTCCAGGTGATCCGGCGCAGCCCTCGGGCCAGGGCCCACTCGCGCTGATGCGTCTTGAGCGCGAAGCCCACCCCGCTCCCGGCCATGGCCCCGGTGACGTGCGAGTGCAGCGTCTCGCCGAGCGGCGCGCCGAAGAACGCAACCGTCGCGCCGACCAGGCGGCCGTCCCGATAGGCCCCGGCGACGTAGTTCCCGGAATGCGCGAAGGCCCGCAGCAGTTCGACGCCCACGGGCGGGCCCTGGCCCGGCACGGGTGGCCAGATCCCGCCGTACAGGTGCTCGACATCGCGAAACTCGCCGAGTTCGCGCAGTTCCCGCACCTGCAGGCGCTGCGCGTGCGCCCGCTCCCGCACCGTCGGATCGTCCATCCCGTCCGCACCGCCCTTCGCTCGGTCCGCATCATGATGCCCGCGATTCCGCTACCCCGGGAGCGGCGGACCCGAACGGCACACGCCGATATATAACCGGTCGGTAACCGGCTTCACGCGCAAACTAAACGATGCCTATCGCGCTCTTCAGCAAGAACTTTGCGTCTTGAACCCGAAATTTCGCAAGGTACTTGCGTCCAGACGGAACCGTTGGTGTGCTTACCGCACCCCACCCCACCCCACCCCAGCCGCCTGCACCCTCATCCGGCTAAGACGGAGGCTTCCGTGCGCACAGATCAGGCTTCGCCTTCGCTTCCGGCTTCCGGCTCGCCGACGCCCGCATCGCCCGCCGCACCGGCCGCGCCCGCCGTCTCGTTGGACGACAAGTACACCGCCGAGCACGGCCGCGTGCTGATCTCGGGCGTGCAGGCGCTGATCCGGCTGACCCTGGAGCAGCGTCGGCTGGACGAGGCGCGCGGCCTGGACACGCGGGTGTTCGTCAGCGGATACCAGGGTTCGCCGCTCGGTGGGGTGGACCTGGAGATGGGCCGCGCCAAGCGGTTCCTGGACCCGGCCGGCGTGGTGTTCCAGGCGGGCCTGAACGAGGAGCTGGCCGCGACCGCCGTCGCCGGCACCCAGCTCGTGGACCAGACCCCGGGCGCCCGACACGCCGGGGTGACCGGCTTCTGGTACGGCAAGAACCCGGGCCTGGACCGGGCCGCGGACGCCATCCGGCACGCGACGATGGCCGGTACCGCTCCCCTCGGCGGCGCGGTCGCGTGGATCGGCGACGACCCGGGCAGCAAGTCGTCGACGGTGCCCAGCTCGTGCGAGCCGATGATGGAAAGCCTGTCGATGCCGCTGCTCGCGCCGGGAACGGTCGGCGAGATAGTCGAGTTCGGCCTGCACGCGGTCGCCATGTCCCGCGCCTGCGGCCTGTGGACCGGCCTGAAGATCGTCGCCGACATCGCCGACGCCTCGACCACGGTGGACGTGTCCGAGTGGGGCAGGGACATCCCGGTCCCGGCGGCGACCAAGCGCGGCACGCTGCCCACCCTGGTGGGCCCGGCCGCCCTCGACGCCGAGCACGACCTGATCACCCGCCGGCTCGACCTGGCCCGTGCGTACGCCCGCGAGCACGGCCTCAACCGGATCGTGCACGACACCCCGAACGCCCGCCTGGGCGTCCTCGCCGCGGGCGTGTCGTTCTCGGTGGTCCGCCGCGCGCTCGCCGACCTCGGCCTGGAGCCGGACGACGCCCTCGACGTCCGGCTGATCCGCATCGGCATGCCGTTCCCGCTGGACGACGCCGAACTGGCCGAGCTCACCGCCGGGCTGGACGAGGTCCTGGTGGTCGAGGACAAGGTGCCGTTCCTGGAGGCCCGGCTCAAGGAGGCGCTGTACCGCCGGCCCGACGCGCCGCGCATCGTCGGTCGCCGGGACGACACCGGCCGCCCGCTGCTCACCGCCCGCGGCACGCTCGGCGCGGACGACGTGGCCCGCGCCGTCGCCGCGCGGCTCGGCAGCGACCGGCTGCCCGCGTCCGCGACCGCCTACCTGGCCACGCTCGCGCCCAAGCGGCCGGCCCGGATCGCGCTGCCGATGCTGGCCTCGCGCACCCCGTACTTCTGTTCCGGCTGTCCGCACAACGCGTCCACCCGCACTGCGGACGACACCCTGGTCGGCGTCGGCATCGGCTGCCACGTGATGATCGCGTTGGACGGCAAGGGCCGCGGGCACCAGCTCGGGCTGACCCAGATGGGCGGCGAGGGCGCGCAGTGGATCGGCCTGATGCCGTTCACCGACGACAAGCACTTCGTGCAGAACCTCGGCGACGGCACCTTCCACCACTCGGGCTCGCTGGCGATCCGGGCCGCGGTCGCGGCCGGCGCCAAGATGACCTACAAGCTGCTGTACAACGACGCGGTCGCGATGACCGGTGGTCAAAAGGCCGAAGGGCGCCTGGACGTACCGTCGTTGACCCGCTGGCTCGCGGTCGAGGGGGTGCGCCGGGTGGTGGTCACCACCGACGACCCGCGCAGCTACCGGGGGGTTCGGCTCGACCCGATCGCCAGTGTCCGGCACCGCGACGAACTCTCGGCGGCCGAGGTCGAGTTGGCCGGGCTCGACGGGGTGACCGTGTTGATCCACGACGACCGGTGCGCGGCCGAGGAGCGCCGACTGCGCAAGCGTGGGCAGTTGCCGACGCCGGCCGAGAAGGTGGTGATCAACGAGCGGGTGTGCGAGGGCTGCGGAGACTGCGGGGACAAGTCCACGTGCTTGTCGGTGCAGCCCGTGGACACCGAGTTCGGCCGCAAGACGCACATCCACCAGGGCTCGTGCAACTCGGACTTCAGTTGCCTCAAGGGCGACTGCCCGTCCTTCCTGCTGGTCGAGCCGGGCACCCGCAAGGCCCGCGAGATACCGGACCTGCCGCTCGAACCGGCGCTGCCGCAGCCCCGGTTCGCCGACGCCGACGTGCTGCTGCGGATGCCCGGCATCGGCGGGACCGGCGTGGTGACGGTGTCCTCGATCCTGCAGATGGCCGCGCACCTGGACGGCCGGCACGCGGCCGGCCTGGAGCAGACCGGGCTGGCCCAGAAGGGCGGCCCGGTGGTGTCCGACCTGCGCATCTCGCACCGGCCGATCGACGGCGCGCTGCGCGCCTCGCGGGCCGGCGCCGATGTGCTGATCGGCTTCGACCTGCTCGGCACCGCGGCGGCGAGCAACCTGGCCAGTGCCGACTCCGATCGCACGATCGCCGTGGTGAACACCGCGATCGTGCCGACCGCCGCGATGGTCACCAACCAGATCGCGCTGCCCGGGTCGCCGACCGAGACGCTGGAGCGGATCGACGCGGCCACCCGGCGGGCCGACAACCTCTATCTGGACGCCCTGGGCCTGTCCGAGGCACTGTTCGCCGACCACATGCCGGCCAACATGATCCTGATCGGCGCCGCGTTCCAGCACGGCTGCCTGCCGCTGAGCGTGGCGGCGATCGAGCAGGCGATCACCCTCAACGGCGCGGCCGTGGCCAAGAACCTGGCGGCGTTCCGCTGGGGACGGGCGACGGCCGTGGACCCGGCCGCGGTACTGGCCGCCGCCGTCGCGGCGCCGCCGCACGCGGTGGTCGAGGTCGACGCGGCCTCGGTCGCGCTGGCCGAGGGCGCGGGCGGCGACGCGGAGCTGCGCGAGGTGCTGGGCACCCGGATCGCCGATCTGACCGGCTACCAGGACGCGACCTACGCCCGCCGGTACGCCGACGACGTGCGCACGATCCGGACCCTGGCGGTCGAGCGGGCGGGCACGGCGGCCGGTGAGCGGGTCGCGGTGGCGTACGCGCGGGCGCTGCACCACCTGATGGCGTACAAGGACGAGTACGAGGTCGCCCGGCTGCACCTGGACCCGGTGGAACAGGCCAGGCGGGACGCGGAGTTCGGCCCGGATGCGACGGTGTCGGTGATGCTGCACCCGCCGGTGCTGCGCTACCTGGGGATGAACCGCAAGATCCGGCTGCGGCGCACGGCCGGCCCGGCCTTCCGGGCGTTGCGTGCGGCGCGCGGCCTGCGCGGGACCCGCTGGGACCTGTTCGGCTACGCCGAGGTGCGTCGGGTCGAGCGCGAACTGGTCCCGCAGTACCGGGGGCTGGTCCGCACCGCGCTGCGCGAGTTGTCCGCGAACAACGTCGACGCGGTGGTCGAGTTGGTGGAACTGCCGGAGACGATCCGCGGCTACGAGGAGATCAAGCTCGCCCGGGTCGCCGAGTACCGCGCGGCGGTACGCACCGCGCTGACCGCGCTGACCGCCCCTGCGGCCGGCGCGGACGCCTCGGACGCCACGCTCGTCACGGCCGGCTGACCCACCGGCCCGCCCGGCGGCCCGATCCGATCCCCGTCGGCTCGGGCCCGCCACCTTTTCCCCACCCTCTCCCGCCTTCCCCGACCTCCGGAGCAGCCGTGACCGTCGACCGCCTCCTGCCCACTCGGGATGCCGAGGACCTGCTCGATCTCACCCGTACCGTCGCCGACCGCGAGCTGGCTCCACTGGCCGCCCGGCACGAGCGCGAGGAGTCGTATCCGGAAGGGTTGTTCGGCATCCTGGGCGAGGTCGGCCTGCTGGGTCTGCCGTATCCGGAGGAGGACGGCGGCGGCGGTCAGCCGTACGAGGTCTACCTTCAGGTGCTGGAGGAACTCGCGGCGCGCTGGGCGGCGGTGGCGGTGGCCACCAGCGTGCACACGCTGGCCTGTTTCCCGGTGGCCACCTACGGTTCGCCGGCCCAGCGCGAGCGGTGGTTGCCGCGGATGCTGGAGGGTCGGCTGATCGGCGGCTACAGCCTGTCCGAACCGCACGCCGGCTCGGACGCGGCCGCGATCGTCTGCAAGGCGCGCCCGGTCGACGGCGGTTACCGGATCAACGGCACCAAGGCGTGGATCACGCACGGCGGCAAGGCGGACTTCTACGCCCTGTTCGCCCGGACCGGCGAGGGCAGTCGGGGCATCTCGTGCTTCCTGGCACCCGGTGCGACCGAGGGGCTGGTCTTCGGTCGGCCCGAGGAGAAGATGGGCCTCAACGCGGTGCCCACGACCAGCGCGTTCTGGGACGGCGCGGTGCTGGAGCAGGACCGGCTGATCGGCACCGAGGGGCAGGGGCTGGCCATCGCGTTGAGCGCGCTGGACTCGGGCCGGCTGGGCATCGCGGCCTGTGCGACCGGCCTGGCCCAGGCCGCGTTGGACGCGGCGGTGGACTACGCCAACGAACGCACCACGTTCGGCCGCCGGATCGTCGACCACCAGGGCCTGGGCTTCCTGCTGGCCGACATGGCCGCCGCCGTCGACTCGGCACGCGCCACCTACCTTGACGCGGCCCGCCGCCGCGACCTGGGCCGGCCGTACGGCCGACAGGCGAGTGTGGCGAAGTTGATCGCCACCGACGCGGCGATGAAGGTCACCACGGACGCGGTCCAGGTCTTCGGCGGTTGCGGCTACACCCGTGAGTTCCCGGTCGAGCGCTACATGCGCGAAGCAAAGATCATGCAGATCTTCGAGGGCACCAACCAGATCCAACGCATGGTCATCGCACGGCAGTTCGCTCGACCCACGAAGTAGCGGGCGGGCTGCGGGTCAGCCGACGCGGACGCCCGTGACGGCTTGCAGTTCGGGCAGGTAGCCCTGGCTCTGGCCGCTGCTCGTGGGGTGGTAGGACTCGTCCAGGGGCAGGGTGACACCGTGGATCCACACGTTGGACCCGCACACCCCGTGGCCGACGAAACGGCCGCGTACGTCGGCGAAGGTGGCTCGGGCGGCGCCGGCGCGTTGCCTGGTGACGTCGGCCAGTGTGTCGGCGGCCTCGTCGAGGATGGTGCGCTTGTACTTGCTCAGGCCCAGGAAGCACGAGCCGAGTTCGAACAGGCGCGGGTAACCGAGCACGACCAGGCGGGCGTTGGGCGCCCGGTTGCGGATCTGCGTGTAGGTGGCGTCGAGGTCGGCGGGCAGGGTGTTGGTGGCGTAGGTCTTGGCCTTGGTGACCGCGACGGCGCAGTCCGCGTCGGAGGCCAGCACGCAGGTCTTGATGGTGTCCACGAAGCCGGCGTCGTTGCCGCCGATGCTGATGGTCACCAGTGTGGTCGCGGAGTCGAGCACGGAGAGTTGGCCGGCGCGCACGTCGGCGGTCTTGGCTCCGGAACAGGCCGCGAAGGCGAAGCCGCCCGGGTGGCTGCGATTCCACAAGACCGGATAGGAGTTGGCGCTGCGCTTGCAGGCGCCGCTGTCGGATAAGTAGTTGCCCGCGCCGACGCCGGCGCTGTACGAGTCGCCCAGCGCGGCGTAGTTGGTGGTGGCGGCGGCCTGGGCGGTCGGTGCGACGAGGGCGGTGCCGGCGACGACGGTGACGGCGAGAGCCGTCGCGGACAGGGTGCGGGGCAGCGAAAGCACGAATGGTCTCCTCGGCGGACGTGGGGACGCCGGCGGAGGCCTCGACGGGCGTTGCGCTGCCGTACCTGAACGTGTCGACCCATCGAACCGCCCGAGCCGCCACGCCCGTTCGCGCGTCCGGCCCTTCCGCAGTCGTCGCCCGTGGCACTCGGCGTGAAGCCCCATCGTCCCGTGCCCGAATCGCCACTGCATAGACGGATTTCGGCCCCGCGAGGAGCGATCGTCCGCCTGCGGTCCCGGCCTTGGGCGCGGTGGGCGACTGCCGGATGACCTCCGCCGGATCCTTGCTCGGCGGCTTCGCTTCGACGGACCTTCGAGCCGCCGACCCGACCGGATCGGCGACTGCTCAGCGGCGGGTCAGGTCCGGGCGCAGCCGTTGCCAGGTGGGGTTGCGCAGGCGGCCGGTGGTGGTGCGGCCGGAGACGGTGACCTCGGCGATCAGGCGGGGTTCGACCCACTGGGCGCCGGGAACGTCGACGAAGTCGGCAAAGGGTGTGTCGGGGCGGGCGAGCGCACCCAGATATTCGCCGAGTTCGCCGCGTTCGGCGTCGGTCAGGCCGTGCTCGACGGTGCCGGCGAAGCGCAGGCCGTCCGGTGCGTCGACGCCCACGAGCAGGCTGCCCGGCAGGCCGCGCAACTCGGCTCGGCCCTCGACCCAGCCGCCGATGATCACGTTGTGCGTCTCGACGTGTCCGGCCTTGATCCAGTCCGGTGAGCGCAGGCCGGGCTGGTAGTCCGAGGCCAGCCGCTTGGCGACGATGCCCTCGTACCCGTGTCCCAGGCTCGTCGCCCACGCGCGTTGCACGTCGCCCTCGGTCCACCCGGGCGTCGACCAGCGCGCGCCGGTGAGATCGAGGCTCTCCAGCAACATCCGGCGCTCGCGATACGGAGTGGCCAGCAGCGACCGGCCGTCCAGATACATCACGTCGAAGAGCATCAGATGCACCGGCGTGTCCATCGTCAGCCGGGCCACCTTGCGCGGGTTGACCGCGCCCGTCCGCCGCCGGAGCAAATCGACGTCGGGCCGCCCCCGGTCGTCCAGGACCACGATCTCGCCGTCGAGCACCGCCTGCCGCTGCCCGTGCTGGTTGCCGATCCCGGCCAGCTCGGGATAGGTACGGGTGACGTCGCCACCGTCGCGGGAGAGCAACCGCAACGTGCCGTCGCCCGCGCAGTACGCCACCGTACGGGCACCGTCCCACAGGACCTCGAAGCCCCAGTCGAGGTCCTGTCCCTCCCCCGGCAACGGCGCCGCGACGGCCAGCATCGGCTCGATCTCGGGCAATACGGCATGAACTTGTTCCTGACCGGCCATGCCTCGATCATCGGCGGGGCGCTGCGGGGCCGCCGGCGGAGCCCGAGCCTGATTCGTATGCCTGTTCGAAGCACCGGCCGCCGACCTGCTCGTCCCGCATCGGCGCCCCGCCGGCGACCGGGAGCCATTCGAGCGAGCAGCGCCGGACGGGCCGCCGACCCGCGCCGGTCGTCCGCTCGGCCGTCAGCCCCGACCGGTCGTCGCCGAGATCACGTCGGCGATGTGTGCGGTGACCGCCGGCTGGTGGTCGGTGAGGTAGAAGTGGCCGCCGGCGAAGGTGTGCAGGGCGAAGGTGCCGTTGGTGTGCTCGCGCCAGGACATCGCCTCGTCCAGGGTGACCTTCGGGTCGGTGTCGCCGATCAGCACGGTGATCGGGCATTCCAGCGGCTCGCCGGGCGCGCAGGTGTAGGTCTCGATCGCGCGATAGTCGGCACGCAGCGCGGGCAGCACCATCTGCAACACCTCGTCGTCCGCCAGCAGACTCGCGTCCGTGCCGCTCATCGAGCGCAGCTCGGCGGCCAGTCCCGCGTCGTCCAGCAGGTGCAGTGCCTCGTCCCGCCACCGGTCCGGGGCCCGCCGACCGGAGGCGATCAGCGCGGCCGGCCGCACGCGCAGCCGGCGGGCCACCTCGAAGCCGAGGATCGCGCCCATGCTGTGGCCGAACAGGGTCAGTGGGCGCTCCTCGTCCAGCCACGGATCCAGCGCGGCGGTGATCCGGTCCGCCAGCGTGCCGATGTCGTCCACCAGTGGTTCGGCGCGTCGATCCTGGCGACCGGGATATTGCACACCCAGCACCTCGACCCGGCCCTTGAGCGCCGCCGACAGCGGGAACCAGAAGCTCGCCGAGCCCCCCGCGTGCGGCAGGGCGACCAGGCGCGGAAGCGGGTCGGACGTCGGGTGGAACCGGCGGATCCAGGCGTCCGATACGGCGGAGGCGGTTGTCATGACGAGCCCTTCTTGATCGTCGCTGCGGTGGTTGTCGCTGCTGTGCTTTTCGCTGCCCCGGTTTTCGCTGCTCCGGTCGTGGCCGACGTGCTCACGGGTACCGTGCCTCGTGGCCGGCGTGCCCGTGGTTACGGTGCCCATGGTGACCGTGCCCGTGGCCGCTCGGTCGTGGCGGTCGTGGTGGTGCCGCCTTCTTCGGCGCGGATGTGTCCGGGCTCACCCGGCCATCGAGTCCGTGCGCGCGCCCAGTGGTTCCACGCCGGTGAGCACCGCGTGCTGGACCTCGCGCAGCGCGCGGGAGGGTTCCAGGCCGAGCAGTTCGCGCAACGCGCCGCGCGTGTCCTGGTACACCGCGAGCGCCTCGCCGCGTCGGCCGCAGTGATACAGCGCGACCATCAGGTGTCGGGCGAAGTTCTCGTGCAGCGGATACTCGGCGGTCAGTGCGTACAGGCGGGCGACGCTCTCCCGGTAGCGGCCCAGCGCGAGGTCGGCCTCGACCAACAGTTCGAGACACTCCAGCCGGGACGCCTCCAGCCGCGCGGCGTGCGCCCGCACGATCGGGCCGTGGGCGACCCCCGCGTAGGCCGGCCCGCGCCACAGCTCCAGCGCACCGCCGAAGGTCTCGGCCGCCTCGTGCTGCCGGCCCGCCCGCAGGGCCGCCCGGCCCCGGTCGACCAGGCCGTGGAAGGCGTCCGCGTCCAGCCGGTCCGGTCCGGCGTGCAGGATGTAGCCGCCGGCACACGTGGCCAACGGGCCGCTGCGCGCGGGCCCCGAGGCGCCGAGCGCGGCCCGCAGGCGGGACACGTATACGTGCACCGTGGACTTGGCCCGCTGCGGCCGGGGGCCGGGCCAGATCTCGGCGACGATCTGGTCGACCGTCAACATCTGGCCTCGCCGCGCGAGCAGGGCGGCCAGGAGGGTTTCCGGCTTGGGCGCCGCGATCGTGCGCGGCTCGGCGCCGTCGACGATCCGCACAGGGCCGAGAATCTCGTACCGCAACGGCTCTTCCCTCTCTTCGGCGGTCGGGGTCATGTTCACCGGCAGTCCGGTCTTGCTCACTGACGACGGTGACATATGCCGGGCGTGTGGCGTACCCCTGACCGACCCCTACGTGACCTTGCACGGGAATTGCGCGGTAACCGCACTCGGCCGCGTCACACTTCCCAGCACCCCCGAACCGGCTTATGGTCGATCGATGAGCACAGCCCGTTCGCCCGAGCGCGCGTTGTACGCCGTCAGCGACCTGCATTCCGCGATCCCGTCCAACCGCGCCATCGTCGAAGGCATCCGACCCCGCACCGATGACGACTGGATCATCGTCGCGGGGGACGTGGCCGAGCACGTCGAGGACACCCAGGCCACCCTCCGGTTGCTCGCCGACCGCTTCGCGCGGGTGGTGTGGGTGCCCGGCAACCACGAGTTGTGGTCCACGCCCGACGACTCGGTGCAGTTGCGCGGCGAGCGGCGCTATCGGCATCTGGTCGCGATGTGCCGGGAGTTGGGTGTGCTCACTCCCGAGGATCCGTTCGCGATCTGGGACGGGCCGGGTGGTCCGGTCACCGTGGCACCGCTGTTCGTGCTCTACGACTACACCTGGCGTCCGCCGGGTGCGGCCACGCAGCAGGAGGCGTTGGACGCCGCGTACGCCGCCGGTGTGGTGTGCAGCGACGAGTTCATGCTGCACCCGGATCCGTACTCCAGCCGCGGCGAGTGGTGCCGGGCCCGGGTGGCGTACAGCGAGGGCCGGCTCGCGGCGGCGGCCGATCCGGCCGCGCCGCTGCTGATGGTCAATCACTTCCCGCTGGTCCGGGAGCCCACGGACGTGATGTGGTATCCGGAGTTCGTCCAGTGGTGCGGCACCGACCTCACCGCCGACTGGCATCGCCGCTTCCCCACCGCCGCCGTGGTGTACGGCCACCTGCACATCCCGCGCACCACCTGGTACGACGGGGTGCGCTTCGAGGAGGTCTCGCTCGGCTATCCGCGCGAGCGCAAGAACGGGCTGCGGCGGCCGATCCCGCGCCGGATCGTACCCGCCGAGCCGAGCGACACCGCCCAGAGCAGCCGCCCGGGCCGCCAGGCGGGTGCCCGATGACCCTCTCGCACGCCGACGCCGGAGATTCGATGACCACCTCGCCAACCGACGCCGCAGGTTCGATGATCGCCCGGGTGTTGCCGCCGGAGGTCTTCGCCGAGGAATCCTTCGACGACCCGGACGGGCCGCCGCTGTTCCCGGCCGAGGAGGCGCTGCTGACCAAGGCGGTGGACAAGCGCCGCCGCGAGTTCACCACCGTACGGCGGTGCGCACGCCGCGCGTTGGCCCGGATGGGGATACCGGCCGCGCCTCTCCTGCCGGGGCTGCGCGGGGCGCCGGGCTGGCCGGCCGGTGTGGTGGGCAGCATGACGCACTGCGCGGGATATCGCGCTGCGGCCGTCGCGGACGGGGCGGTGTTGCTGACCCTGGGCATCGACGCCGAACCCGCGTTGCCGCTGCCCGACGGGGTGTTGGCCACCGTCTCGTCGGAGACCGAGCGCAAGCACTTGGCCGACCTGGCCGCCGGCCGGCCCGAGATCGCCTGGGACCGGTTGCTGTTCAGCGCCAAGGAGTCGGTCTACAAGGCGTGGTTCCCGCTCACCGAGCGCTGGTTGGACTTCGCCGAGGCGGAGATCGGGTTCGACCCCGAGGCGGGCACCTTCGCCGCCCGGTTGTTGATCGAGGACCGCCCGCTGGACGGCTTCGCCGGGCGCTGGCAGGTCGACGCGGGCATCGCGGTGACCACGATCGCGGTGGCCCGAAGCTGAGCCGATCGGGTGGGGCCGAAGGCGTGCCCTCGGCCCCACCCGCATCCGTCCGTCAGTCCCGCGCGAACCGGGGCACGTTCGCTGCGGTGGGCCGCCACGCCTCGGCGAACTCGGCCGGCAGCTCGATCCGATCCAGGATCGGGTGCCTGGGCACCGAGACCCGGTACTTGATCCGCCATCCGCGCGCGGTGCGCTCCAGGATGTCGTAGTAGTCCCCGCCGTGCACCTCGCCGTCGATCAGCGTCGCGATGTAGCGGCTGCGGGCCCGGACCGTGCCGCCCTCGTCCACCAGGAGCACGATGTCCAGGGTCTGGTGGTCCGGGGTGTCCGGGCTGCGCCGACCGGTGAACTGCCGGGCCGAGGCCAGGCCGTCGATCGTGTAGCCGCCGCCGATCGTGTTCTCGATCACCGCGTCGTCGGTGAACACCCGGTCCAGGTTCGCGATGTCGTCGTTGTCGAAGACGTGCGCGAACCGGGCGAGCGTGTCGTGGATCCCCGCGACGTCCTCGGCGGTCAGGGTGGATTCCGCGGTCACGGCGCGACCACCTCGGAAAGCCGTACCGGCAGCGGGAATTCGACCTTGGTCAAGCCCGCTTCCGGCTGCCGCGGCGCGCGCGGCAGGCTCAGTCGGTAGGCGATCCGCCAGCCGGCCGGTGTCTCCCGCAGAATGTCCAGGAACTCGCCGCCGGTGAGCCGACCGGCCGGGTTGATCCCGAGGTAGCGGCTGCGCGCCTGGACCTGCCCGTACTCGTCCACCTCGACGGTGGTGTTGAGCGTGTGGTGGTCGGGCGTCGCCGCGCTCTTGCCCCGGGTGTACTCGGCGAACTCGGCGATACCCCGGAAGGCCCGTGCCGGCCCGACGCCGATCTCGACCACGACGTCCTCGGTGAACACGAGGTCGAGCCCGGCCACGTCGCCGTTGTCGAAGACGTGCGCGAACAGCGCGAGCGTGCGGTGGATCTCGGCGAGATCCAACGGGGACAGTACCTTCGTCATGAATTTCCCAGCCTCGTAGTGGTGTTGCGTGACACTGCGGAGGTGGAGCGGGTCAGCCGGGGAGCCCGGCCGCCCAGTCCACGATGGTCGCCGCCGTCAGATCGGCGTGGTCCTCCAGCACGGTGAAGTGGTCGCCGGTGACCCCGATCAGGTCGTGCGGCAGGGGCCAGTACGCCCGCCAGTCCCATCGACCCTCCGGGTCGATCACGGTGCCCGCCACCGGCGTCTGCGCCTGGGCGACCAGCGTGGGGGTGGCGATCGGCTGCGGCTTCCAGTCCGCGAACAGGCGCTGGTACAGGCCCATCGTGCTCAGGTTGGTGTCGTCGAGCGTCATGTCGTACTGCGCCACCCGGCCCAGGAGACCCTCGATCATCGCGGGCAGCCACCAGTCCATGCCCGGCACCAGCGCGGTGTCGATCGGGAAGGTGTCGATCAACCCGAGGGCGATCGGCGGCACCCCCTCGGCCTCCAGTCGGCGGGTCACCTCGTGCGCGATGCAGCCGCCCATCGAACGCCCCACCACGATGTACGGCCGATCACCCACGGCCGCCCGCACCGATTCCACATGCATCCGCAGCAGCGCGTCGGCGTGGTCGGGCAACGACTCGTCGGCCCCGAAGCCGGGCGTCTGGATCACGAACACGTCCCGCTCGCCCTGGAACACCTGCCCGAACCGGGCGTATTCGTGCGGACCGGAGATCGCGCTCAACGACGGGAAGCAGACGATCGCGGGCCCGGCGTCGCCGGAGGCGAAGCGCAGCACCGGCTTGACGTGCCGATCCCGCTCGGCCTCCGGGAAGGACGCGCGCAGACCCGCCGAGGCCATGATCACCTCGGCTGCGGTGAGGTACTTCCCGGCCGCGCACAACTGGACGTAGAAGGAGGCCAACGCACCCTTGGTGCGCTCGACGGGAGCCGGCTCCGAACTCGTGGGGGCCACCGGTGAGTCGCCCCGGCCCGCCAGTTCGGCACGCAGATGCAGGGCGAGGGCGCGCGGGGTGGGGTGCGCGATGGTGACCGTGGCGGGCAACCGCAGACCGGTCGCGCCGGCCAGCCGGTTGCGCAGTTCCACGGCGGTCAGCGAGTCCAGGCCGACCTCCAGGAACGCCTGGTCGGCATCCACCGACTCGTCCGGCGAGTGGCCGAGCACGACGGCGAGTTCGGTGTGCACGAGATCGGCCAGGAGTTCGTCCCGCTCGCCCTCGGACGCCGTCGCGAGCCGCCGGGCGAAGGCCGGTTCGGCGCTCGCCGTCCCGGAGCGCACCGACCGTCGGGTCCGCCGTGCGGGCCGCTGGTGCGCCGCGTCCGCTCCGGCCTCTTGCGGTCGGCTTCCGGGGTCTGTGGCGAGCCGGCCACCGGGCACCGGGCGCGAGGTCAACGACCCGACCGAGAGCACCGGCGCCCCGGTCTCGTCGGTTGCCTCCAGCGACACCGCGTCCGGTCCGGCCGGGGTGAGCCGTACCCGCAGCCGGGCGGCCCCGGTCGCGTGCAGCCGCACGTCGTTCCAGGCGTAGGCCAGGCTGGTCGCGGCCGGTTCGCCGGCCGCCTCGGCACGCCGCAGCGCATCCACCACCGCAAGGTGCAGCGTCGCGTCGAGCAGCGCCGGATGCACCCCGAACCGCGCCGCGTCGTCGGCCTGTTCCTCGGCCAGCGCGACTTCGGCGAACAGCGCCCGGTCGATGCGCCAGGCCGCCTGGAGCCCCTGGAACACCGGCCCGTAGTCGATCCCGGCGGCGCCCAGCAGTTCGTAGGCGTCCTCGACCGGCACCTCGACCGCCTCGTCGGGCGGCCAGACGCCGACAGCGGACGTCTCGGCCTCGGTCTCGGCCGGTTCGGACGTCAGGAACCCGGCGGCGTGCCGCACCCATTCCGCATCGACCGCAGCCGACTCCGCCCGCGAGAACACCGCGAAGGTGCGCCGCCCGTCCTCGGCCGCCGTGCCCACCGCGACCCGGAGGTGCGTGGCCGCGTCCGGGTTCGCCAGAATCAGCGGCGCCTCGATCACGAGTTCGTCCACCGCGCCCGATCCCACCTCGTCCCCGGCTCGCACGGCGAGTTCCAGGAACACAGACGCCGGCAACAACACCGTGTCCTGGACGGCGTGATCGGCCAGCCACGGGTGCGAACGCACCGAGATCCGCCCGGTCAACAACACCTCGTCGCCCTCGCCGGTGTCCACCGACGCGCCGAGCAGGGGATGTTCGACCGCCCGTAGACCCAGCGACGAGGCACCGGCCGCAGGTCGGGCCGGGGTCTCCCGCCAGTAGCGCCTGCGCTGGAACGCGTAGGTGGGCAACTCGATGCCATCGGGCTGGTGTTCGGTGTAGGCCGGGGTCCAGTCCACCGGCACGCCCCGCACGAAGGCTTCGGCAAGGGAGGTGTACAGGCGCCGCACGCCGCCCTGGTCACGACGCAACGTGCCGACCACGACCGGGTTCTCCGTACCCGCCTCGTCCAACGTCGCCTCGATCGCCGTGGTCAACACCGGATGCGGGCTCACCTCCACGAACACCCCGTGCCCCGAAGCCGCCAGACCCCGAGTGGCCTCCTCGAAGCGAACCGTCTCGCGCAGATTCGTCGCCCAGTAGGCGGCATCCATCACAGCGGTGTCGATCCAGTCACCGGTCACCGTCGACCACACCGGAACCGTCCCCGATACCGGCATGATTGCGGCCAGATCGGCCACGATCTCCCGACGAATTGCGTCGACTTGCGCCGAATGCGACGCGTAGTCCACGGGGATCAGACGGGCCCGGCCTCCCTCGGCAGTCACCGACGCGACCAACTCTTCGAGGGCCTCGGGCTCACCCGAGACGACCACCTGACCCGGGCCGTTCACCGCCGCGACCGAGATCCGCCCGTCCCACCCGGCAATCCGCTCACGGACCTCCGACTCCGGCAACGCCACCGAACCCATCCCGCCACGACCCGACAACGCGATGATGGCCCGACTGCGCAGTGCGACCACACGGGCGCCATCCGTTATGGACAGCCCGCCGGCCACCACCGCCGCCGCGATCTCACCCTGCGAATGACCCACCAACGCATCCGGCACGACCCCGTACGACCGCCACACTTCGGCCAGCGACACCAACACCGCCCACAACACCGGCTGGACCACATCCACCCGATCCAACGACGGCACACCCTCCACACCGGTCAACACATCCACCGGCGACCAATCCACAAACGACTCCAACGCCTTCGCGCACTCCCCGAAACGCGCGGCGAAGACCGGGGACTGCGCATGGAGTTCCGCCGCCATCCCGACCCACTGCGAACCCTGACCGGGAAAAACGAACACCGTCTTCCCGACCGGCCCCGCCGACCCGGTCACCACGCCCGCCGCGCCCTCGCCGCCCGCGACCGCAGCCAGGCTCGGCGCGCGCGACGTCGTATCGGCGATCAGCACGGCCCGTTCGGGGAACAGCGCGCGGGAGGCGACCAGCGAGAAGCCGACGTCCACGGGGTCCTGGTGCAGTACGCCTCGGATGCGGCCGGCCTGTGCCCGCAACGCGTCCGGGGTCCGCCCCGACAACACCCAGGGCAGCACCTCGACCGCAGGTCGGGTCGTACCCTCTTCGATCTCCTGCTCCGCGTCCTCGGGCAGTTCGAGGATGACGTGGGCATTGGTCCCGCTCACCCCGAACGCCGACACCGCCGCCCGACGCGGTCGCCCGGTCTCCGGCCACGGCCGAGCCTGCGTCAACAACCGCACCGCGCCCGCCGACCAGTCCACATGCGGACTCGGCTCGTCCACGTGCAACGTCTTCGGCAACACGCCGTGACGGAGCGCCTCGACCATCTTGATCACCCCGGCCACCCCCGCCGCGGCCTGCGCATGACCGATATTCGACTTCAACGAGCCCAACCACAAAGGCTCTTCGGCCGACCGACCCTGACCGTAGGTCGCCAACAGGGCCTGCGCCTCGATCGGATCACCCAGCGTCGTCCCCGTCCCATGCGCCTCCACCACGTCCACATCACCGACGGCCAGCCCCGAATTCGCCAACGCCTGCCGAATCACCCGCTGCTGCGACGGACCATTCGGCGCCGTCAACCCATTCGACGCACCGTCCTGATTCACCGCACTGCCCCGCACCACCGCCAACACCCGATGCCCATAACGCCGCGCATCCGAGCGGCGTTCGAGCAGGAGGAGGCCGACGCCCTCGGCCCAACCCGTCCCGTCGGCGGCACCGGCGAATGCCTTGCAGCGGCCGTCCACGGACAACCCGCGCTGCCGGGAGAACTCGACGAACATCCCCGGTGTGGCCATCACCGCGACACCGCCGGCCAACGCGAGATCGCTCTCCCCCGAGCGCAACGACTGGGCGGCCAGGTGCAGCGCCACCAGCGAGGACGAGCACGCGGTGTCCACCGTCACCGCCGGGCCCTCGAAGCCGAACGAATAGGAGATCCGGCCGGACGCGACGCTGCCCGCGCTCCCGGTGCCGAGATAGCCCTCCAACTCCCGTGGCGGCTCGGCCGGTCCGCGCCCGTAGTCGTGCCCGGCCATCCCGGCGAACACGCCGGTCCGGCTGCCGACCAGGGTGTCGGGGTTGATCCCGGCCCGCTCGAACGCCTCCCACGCGGTCTCCAGGAGCAGCCGCTGCTGCGGATCCATGGCGAGCGCCTCGCGCGGCGAGATGCCGAAGAACGCGCTGTCGAACTCGGTCGCGTCCGGCAGGAAGGCGCCACGACGGGTGTACGAGGTGCCCACCCGATCCGGGTCGGGGTCGTACAACCCGTCGACGTCCCAGCCCCGGTCGGTGGGGAATTCGCCCACGGCGTCCGTACCGGCGTCCACCAGCCGCCACAGATCGGCGGGCGAGGTCACCCCGCCCGGCAGCCGGCAGGCCATCCCGACGATCACGATCGGGTCGTCGGCGCGCACGTCGCCCTGCGCCGTGGCGTCGTCGGTCGTGGTGACGCGACCGACGAGTTCGCCGTGCAGGTATTCGGCGAGCACGTTCGGGGTCGGATAGTCGAAGACCAGCGTCGCAGGCAGCCGCAGGCCGGTCTCGGCGGTCAGCCGATTGCGCAGTTCGACCGCCGTCAACGAATCGAACCCCTGGTCGCGGAACGGCTTCCCGGGATCCACCGCGGCGGCACCACGATGTCCCTGGACGACCGCCGCCTGGGTGCGCACCACCTCGACCAGGAACCGCAGTCGATCGGCGCCGGTGCGCCCGGTCAGCCGATCCGTGAGGGTGTCGCCGCCCGGCGCGGCGGGGGTCGACGCGGGGGCGGCGGGGTGCGAGCCGCCCGCCTGGAGCAACTCGGCGACCAGCGGCGCGGGTCGGCCGCGAAAGAGCACGTCCCAGTCGATGTCGCACACCGTCAGGTGGGATTCGTCGGCGTCCAGCACCTGTTCCAGGACCCGGATGGCCGGTTCGGGGTCGAGCATCCGCAAACCCTGGCGGGCCAGCCGCTGTTCGACCTCGGGTGCGGCGATCCCGCCGCCGGCCCAGTGGCCCCACGAGATCGCCGTCGCGGGCAGCCCGGCGGCCCGGCGGCGGGCGGCCAGTGCGTCGAGGTGGGCGTTGCCGGGCGCGTAGTTGCCCTGACCGGGCACGCCGCAGATGCCGGCGAGCGAGGAGAACAGCACGAACGCGGACAGGTCCAGGTCGCGGGTGAGTTCGTCCAGGTGGCGGGCGCCGTCCACCTTGACCCGCAATACGCGGTCGAGCTGATCGACGGTCAGATCGGCGATCAGGGCGTCGTCGAGCACGGCCGCCGCGTGTACGACGGCGGTCAGCGGGAACTCCGCCGGGATGCCCGCGAGTACCTCCGCCAGGGCATCCCGGTCACCGACGTCGCAGGCCACGAACGAGACCCGGGCGCCGAACCCGGCCAGGTCCGCGGCAAGTTCGCGCGCCCCGGGGGCATCGGCCCCCGATCGGCTCACCAGCAGCACATGCGCCGCGCCGCGGGCGGCGAACCGGCGGGCCACATGACCGCCCAGCGCGCCGGTGCCACCGGTGATCAGTACGGTGCCCGACGGCTGCCAGGACCCGGCCGGGACACCGGCGGCGTGCGGCGCCCGGACCAACCGGCGGGCCCACACCGCCGAGCCGCGCACCGCGATCTCGTTCTCGCCGGCCGCGCCGGACAACACCGAGGCCAACCGGGCCGACCCGGTCTCGGCCGGGACCCGCTCCGGCACATCGATCAAGCCGGCCCAGAAATCGGGTAGTTCGGCTGCGGCGATGCCGCCGAAGCCCCACACCTGGGCCTGTTCGGGCACCCGCACCGGATCGCCGTCGCCGACCGAGACCGCACCGCTCGTGACCGCCCAGACCGGCGCCGACACGCCGGCGTCGCCCAGGCCCTGGACCAGCGCCACCGTCGCCGCCGCGCCCCACGGCACCGCCGCGAAGCCGGCGACGGAGCCCTCGGCGAGCGCGAGCAGCGACACGATCCCGGCCACCGACCCGTCGGCCGCCGCCACGGCCGCCGTCGACAGCGCGGCCAGCGCCGCCCGGTCCGCCCGATCCCGCTCGACCACCACGGGCCGCACCCGGCCCCCGGACGCGGCCAGCGCGGTGCCGAACCACTCGGCCCACGGCTCGGCCGGCGATCCCTCCGGGACCAGCAGCAGCCAGGTTCCGGCAAGCCTGCCCTCGGGCACACCGGCCACCGGGCGCCAGACGAGGCGATGCCGCCACGCGTCGGTGCCCGCGTCGGTGCGGCGGCGGTCCCACCACGACGACAAGGCGGGCAGTACCGCATCCAGCGGCTCGCTCAGATCGCCGTCGACATCGCCGAGCGCGGCGGACAGGCCGGCCCGGTCACCCCCGGCGACGAGGTCCCAGAACCCGGAGTCGACGGCCGCCGCGGCAGGCGGTGGCGCGTACTCGCCCGTGTCCAGCCAGAACCGCTCGCGCTGGAACGCGTACGTCGGCAGGTCCACCCGCTCGACCGCGCCCGCCTCGAACGCGGCCTCCCAGGCAACCGGCACACCATGTACGAACGCCTCGGCCAGCGAGGTGTGCAGCCGAAGCAGGTCGCCCTGATCCCGGCGCAGCGTGCCGACGACCACGGCGTCGGCCGCACCGACCTCCTCCAGGGTGTCCTGGATCGCGGCGGTGAGCACGGGATGCGGGCTCACCTCGACGAAGACGCCGTGGTCCGCCGCCACGAGACCGCGCACCGCCGCCGCGAACCGCACCGTCTCGCGCAGGTTGGTCGCCCAGTAGACGCCGTCCAGCCGCGCTGTATCGATCCAGTCGCCGGTCACCGTCGACCACACCGGAACCGTCCCGGACACCGGTGCGAGCCCGGCCAGATCGGCCACGATCCGCTCCCGGATCTCCTCCACCTGGGCCGAATGCGAGGCGTAGTCGACGGGGATCAGACGGGCCCGGCCTCCCTCGGCAGTCACCGACGCGACCAACTCTTCGAGGGCCTCGGGCTCACCCGACACGACCACCTGACCCGGGCCGTTCACCGCCGCGACCGAGATCCGCCCGTCCCACCGGACGATCCGCGCCACCACGTCCGACTCCGGCAACGCCACCGAAGCCATCCCGCCACGACCCGACAACGCCACGATCGCCCGACTGCGCAACGCCACCACCCGTGCGCCGTCCTCCAGCGTCAACCCGCCCGCCACCACCGCCGCCGCGATCTCACCCTGCGAATGACCCACCAACGCATCCGGCACCACCCCGTACGACCGCCACACCTGCGCCAGCGACACCAACACCGCCCACAACACCGGCTGGACCACATCCACCCGATCCAACGACGGCACACCCTCCACACCCGTCAACACATCCACCGGCGACCAATCCACAAACGACTCCAACGCCTTCGCGCACTCCCCGAAACGAGCCCCGAACACCGGGGACTGCACGTACAGATCAGCCGCCATCCCCACCCACTGCGAACCCTGACCGGGGAAAACGAACACCGTCCGGCCGGTCACGTCCCCCGAGCCGGTGACCACGCCCGGTATCGAGTCGCCGCGCGCCAACGCGCCGAGCCCGGTGCCCAGTGCGGCGGAGTTCGCGCCGAGCACGACCGCGCGTTCGGCGAAGACCGAGCGGGAGGTGGCGAGCGAGAAGCCGATCTCCCGGACGCCCGCATCCGCGTCGAGCCGGTCCGCCAAGCGGGCTGCCTGGGCCCGCAGCGCCGCAGCCGATTTGCCGGAGAGCACCCACGGAGTCGACGGCGCGGCCACCTGCGTGGGGATCGGCGTGGACTCGCGGTCCTCGTCGGGTAGTTCCAGGATCACGTGTGCGTTGGTGCCGCTGACGCCGAAGGCGGATACCGCCGCCCGGCGGGGTGCGGCCGTGTCCGGCCACGGTTGGGCCTGCGTCAACAACCGCACCGCGCCCGCCGACCAGTCCACATGGGTGGTGGGCTCGTCCACGTGCAGCGTCCTGGGCAATATGCCGTGCCGGAGTGCCTGGATCATCTTGATCACGCCCGCCACCCCGGCGGCGGCCTGCGCGTGGCCGATGTTGGACTTCAACGAACCCAGCCACAGCGGGCGTTCCGGGGCCCGGTCGCGGCCGTAGGTGGCGATCAGCGCCTGTGCCTCGATCGGGTCGCCGAGTCGGGTGCCGGTGCCGTGCGCCTCGACCACGTCCACGTCGGCCGGGGTGAGCCCCGCGTTCGTCAGGGCCCGGCGGATCACCCGCTGTTGCGACGGGCCGTTGGGGGCGGTCAGTTGGCTGCTGGTGCCGTCCTGGTTGACCGCGCTGCCGCGGATCACCGCGAGCACCCGGCGGCCGGCCCGGCGCGCGTCGGAGAGCCGTTCGAGGACGAGCAGTCCCACGCCCTCGGCCCAGCCGGTGCCGTCGGCGGCGCCCGCGAACGCCTTGCAGCGGCCGTCCGCCGACAGGCCGCGCTGGCGGGCGAATTCGACGAACATCCCGGGTGAGGCCATCACCGTCGCACCGCCCGCGAGGGCGAGATCGCACTCGCCCGAGCGCAACGACTGGGCGGCCAGGTGCAGCGCGACCAGCGACGACGAGCACGCGGTGTCCACCGTCACCGCCGGGCCCTCGAAGCCGAAGGTGTACGAGATCCGACCGGACGCCACGCTGGTGGTGCTGCCGGTCAGCACGTAGCCGTCCACCCGGTCGGGTGTGCTCTTGTACAGGCGTGGGGTGTACTCCTGGGCGATCACGCCGGCGAACACCCCGGTGGCGGAGCCGCGGACGGCCGCCGGATCGATCCCGGCGTCCTCCAGGGCCTCCCACGCGGTCTCCAGGAGCAGCCGCTGCTGGGGGTCCGCCCCGAGCGCCTCACGGGGCGAGAGGCCGAAGAAGCCCGCGTCGAACTCCGCGGCGTCGTAGAGGAAACCGCCCTGCCGCGTGTACGTCTTGCCGACCGCGTCCGGGTCCGCGTCGTACAGGCCGTCCAGGTCCCAGCCGCGGTCGGCGGGGAAGCCGCCGATCGCGTCGCGGCCCTCGGCCACCAGTTGCCACAGGTCCGCCGCCGAGTGCACGCCGCCGGGCAGTCGGCAGCCGATCCCGACCACGGCGATCGGTTCGTTTCGGGCTTCCTCGTTCTCCCGCAGGCGGCGCCGGGCCTGGTGCAGGTCGGCGGTCACCCGGGTGAGGTAGTCACGCAGCTTCTCTTCGTTCGCCATGGGGGTATCTGCCTTTTCCGTGCAGCGGATTCGCCGTGGTCGTGGTGCAAGTCGGGGGTGCCCGGCCGGGCATGGCCGGTCCGGTTCAGGAGATGCCGAGTTCGTTGTCGATGAAGTCGAAGAGCTCGTCGTCGTCGCCCGCGCCGAGTCGGGCGACCAGCGCCGTGGTCGGGTCCGCGGGCGCGGTGGCGCCGAGCCGGTCCAGCAGTTCGTACAGCCGGCTCACCGCGCCGGCGCGGAAGTCCTCGTCCGGGACCCCGCCGTCGGCGAGCAGGCCGGTCAACGAGAGCCGCCACCGGTCGAGTTCGGCGAGCAGCGAACCGGTTCCCGGGGCCGGCGGCGCGGCGAACAGGCGCTCGCGCAGGTGTTCGGCCAGTGCGATCGGGGTGGGGTGGTCGAAGATCAGCGTGGAGGGCAGCGCCAGGCCGGTGCCGGTGTTGATCCGGTTGCGCAGCTCGATCGCGCCCAGTGAATCGAACTCGGTCTCCAGGAAGCCGCGTTCGGGTTTGATCGCGGCCGGTCCGTCGTGTCCGAGGATGGCCGCGGCGGTGAGTCGTACGAACAGCAACAACTCGCGTTGTTGTTCGTCCGTCGGGCGGCCCGCGAGCCGCTCCCGGATTCCGGTCGCGGGCCTGCGGGCGGCGCCCGCGCGAGTCGAGGTGCCGCGTTGCGCGGGCACCCGACCGGGGGTGGCCGCGCGGGCCAGGTCGGCCAGGAGTTCGGTCGCCGCGTCCGGGCGCAGCGCGCCGGTGTCGATCCGGGCCGCCACGGGCGCCGGGAGCGGGGTGTGCATGGCACGGTCGAACAGGTCGAGGCCGGTTTCGGTGCTCATCGGGGCCAGGCCGCTGCCCGCCATCCGGCGGCGGTCCACGTCGGTCAGGTGCGCGGCCAGGCCGCCCGCCTGGGCCCACTGGCCCCAGGCGATCGAGGTCGCGGGCAGGCCGTGGCTGCGTCGGTGGTGGGCGAGCGCGTCCAGGAAGGTGTTGGCGGCGGCGTAGGCCGACTGGCCGGGGTTGCCCAGGACGCCGACGGCGGACGAGTACAGCACGAACGCGGACAGGTCCAGGTCGGCGGTGAGCGTGTGCAGGTTCCACGCGGCGTCCACCTTGGGCCGCAGCACGGCGTGCAGCCGCTCGGGGTCGGTGGTGGTGAGCGCGCCGTCGGCGACCACGCCGGCGGTGTGCACGACCGCCGTGAGCGGGTGGGCGGACGGGATGGTGGCCAGTAGCTCGGCCAGGGCGATCGGGTCGGCCACGTCGCAGGCGGCGATCTCCACCTCGGCGCCGGCCGCGGTCAGTTCGGCGCGCAGTTCGGCGGCGCCGGGTGCGGCCGGGCCGGTGCGGCCGACCAGCAGCAGCCTGCGGGCGCCGTGCCCGGTGACCAGCCGGCGGGCGGCCAGGGCACCGAGCGCGCCGGTACCGCCGGTGATCAGCACGGTGCCGGTGGGGTCGATGCCGGCCGGGGTGGGCGGGATGGTCAGCACCAGCTTGCCGGTGTGCCGGGCCTGGCTCAGTCGACGCAACGCCCGCACACCGTGCCGGACATCCCAGGCGGTGACCGGCAGCGGGGTGAGCGTGCCGGCCGCGAACAGCGGTGCCAGCGCGGCCAACATCCGGCCGATCCGGGCCGGTTCGAGGGCCAACAGGTCGAACGCGTGGTAGTCGATGCCGGGGTGGGTGGCGGCGACCGCGTCCGGCTCGCGCAGGTCGGTCTTGCCCATCTCGACGAAGCGCCCGCCGGGTGCGAGCAGCCGCAGTGAGGCGTCGGTGAACTCGCGGGCCAGCGAGTTGAGCACCACGTCGACGCCGCGTCCGCCGGTCGTGCCGCGGAAACCGGTCTCGAAGTCGAGGGTGCGCGAGGAGGCGATCCGGTCGTCGGCCAGGCCCTGGGCACGCAGCGTGGGCCACTTGGCCGGGCTCGCGGTGCCGTGCACGTCGGCGCCCCGATGGCGGGCCAGTTGTACGGCGGCCGTGCCGACTCCGCCGGTGGCGGCGTGGACCAGTACCGATTCGCCGGCGCGCAGGCCGGCGAGTTCGATCAGGCCGTGATACGCGGTCAGGTAGGCCACCGGGACGGTTGCCGCCCGGGCGTACGTCCAGCCGGCCGGGATCGGGGTCAGCAGTCGGTGGTCGACCACCGCGTGTGCGCCCAGGTTGCCGGGGAGCAGCCCCATCACCCGGTCGCCGACCGCGAGTTCGGTGACGTCCGGGGCGATCTCCAGGATCCGGCCGGCGCCCTCCGCCCCGATCCGGGCGGCCCCGGGGTATCCGCCGAGCGCGATCAGTACGTCGCGGAAGTTCAAGCCGGCGGCGCGCACCGCGATCCGCACCTGGCCGGGCGCCAGGGGGGCGGCGGCCTCGGGGGCGGGCAGCAGCGCGAGGTGGTCGATGCTGCCGGGTTCGGTGACGTCCAGGCGCCAGGGGGTGGGCGGGGCGGGTGGTTCGAGGGCGTCCTCGGGGCGCACCGGGGCCAGCCGGGGTGCCAGGATCGCACCGGCGCGCAGCGCGAGTTGCGGCTCGCCGCCGGCCAGCGCGGCGGGCACCGCGGCGGCCGAGTCGGGGTGTCGGTCCAGGTCGAGCAGGCGAAGTCGGCCGGGGTGTTCGCCCGCCGCCGCCCGCACCAGACCCCACAGGCCGGCGGCGGTCAGGTCGCGGACGTCCTCGCCGGCGTGCGTGGCGACCGCCTCGTGGGTGACCAGGACGAGTTCGGTGTCGATCAGGCGTGGTTCGGCCAGCCATTCGCGCAGCAGCGTGACGGCCCGTTCGGTGACCGCGTGGGTGGCGACGGCGGTGCCCAGGGCCGGGATCGGCCGTTCGAAGGGCACCAGCGCGTACGCGGGCGGCGGCGCTCCGGCGGCGAGCGCGGTGCGCAGCGCGGCCAGGTCGGGCAGCACCCGGACCGCCCGGCCGAACTCCGCGGTGTGGGCGGCCGATCCCGCCGGGTTCGGGTCGCCGTCGCCGAGCACGACCCAGTCGCCCGGCTCACCGACGGCCTCGGCGCCGGGCACCGGATTCGGCAGCGGCACCCAGTGCACCTGATACCAGGCGTCCTCCGCAACGGCCGGACGAGCGCCGAGTCGTTCGGCGGGGATCGCCCGAAGGGTCAGCCGGTCGATCGACAACACGGGCGTGCCCTCGGCGTCGGTCGCGGTCAGCGCGACCGCGTCCGGACCGATCGGCGCGATCCGTACCCGCAGTTCGCGGGCACCGGCGGTGTGCGCCCCGACCCCGGCCCAGACGAACGGCAACCGGGTGGGCCCGCCCGCCGGGCCGCCGGGCAGCAGCCCGACCACGCCGTGCAGTGCGGCGTCCAGCAGAGCCGGGTGGATCAGGTGGCCGGCCTCCTCGGTCGGCTCCGGCAGCGCGACCTCGACCAGCAGGTCGTCGCCGTCTCGCCAGGCGGCGAGCAGGCCGCGGAAGGTCGGGCCGTAGTGGTAGCCCAGCTCGGCGAGCCGCTCGTACAGGTCCGCCACCTCGATCGCCGCGGCGCCCGGCGGCGGCCAGGCGCCGTCGGCGCGGCCGGGTTCGGCGCTCTCGACCGGGCTCAGCCGGCCGGCGGCGTGCCGGGTCCAGTCGTCGGCGTCGGCGGCCCGCGAGTGCACGGTCACCGGCCGGGTACCGTCCGCCTCGGCGGCGCCCACCGCGAGTTCGATCCGCACGGTGCCGGTCTCGGGCAGCACCAGCGGTGCGGCCAGAACGAGTTCGTCGATGCCGCCGGCCCCGGCCTGCGCGGCGGCGTACAGCGCGAGGTCGACGAACGCGGTGCCGGGCAGCAGGACCGAGTCGTGCACGGCGTGGTCGGCCAGCCACGGCGTGCGGTGCGACAACACTCCGGTCCAGACCAGGCCGGAGCCGTCCGCACGGGCGAAACCCGCGCCGAGCAGCGGGTGTTCGCTCGGATCGAAGCCGGCGGTGCTCGGGTCGGCGCCGGGCCGGGGCGCGTCCAGCCAGTGTCGGCGGCGTTGGAAGGCGTACGTGGGCAGGTCGACGCGGCGCACCGCGCGGCCGGACCAGACCGGGCTCCAGTCCAGCGGTGTCCCGGTGACGTGCAGTCGGGCCAGGGCCAGGGTGAAGGTGTGTGCTTCCGGGCGGTCGGCGCGCAGCGCGGCCAGCACGACCGGCGCGGGATCGTCCAGGCTTGCCAGGGTCAGGGCGGTGAGCACGGCGTCGGGGCCGAGTTCGAGGTAGGTGGTGGTGCCGAGTTCGGCGAGTCGGCGGATGCCGTCGCGGAAGCGGACCGCCTCGCGGATGTGCCGGACCCAGTAGTCGGGATCGGCCAGTTCGGCGGCCTCGGCCACGTCCCCGGTCAGGTTGGAGACGATCGGGATGCGCGGTGCGGCGAAGGTCAGGCCCGCCGCTACGGCGCGGAACTCGTCCAGGACGGCGTCCATGTGCGGCGAGTGGAACGCGTGGCTGACCCGCAGTCGTCTGGTCTTGCGGCCGGTGGCACGCCACTTCGCGGCCAACTCGTCGACGATCTCGGCGGTGCCGGAGACGACCACGGAATCGGGGCTGTTGATCGCCGCGATTCCCGCGTCCGCCTCGTGCCCGGCGACCAGTTCGGCGATCTCGCGTTCGGTGCCCTGGAGCGCGACCATCGCGCCGGTCGGCGGCAGCGCGCCCATCAGCCGGCCGCGGGCCACCACCAGGGTCGCGGCGTCGGCCAGGGTGAGCACGCCGGCGATGTGCGCGGCGGTCAGTTCGCCGATCGAGTGGCCGATCAGGTGATCGGCGCGGATTCCGTACGACTCGGCGAGTCGGTACAGCGCGGTCTCCACCGCGAACAGCGCGGGCTGGGTGTACTCGGTCGCGTGCAGCAGCGCGGCCTCGGGGCCGGCCGGGTCGGCGAACAGCAGGTCGCGCAGGGAGCGGCCGAGGGCCGCGTCCAGGTGCACCAGCGCCTCGTCCAGGGCCCGGGCGAACACCGGTTCCACCGCGTAGAGTTCGCGGCCCATCCCGACGCGTTGGCTGCCCTGGCCGCTGAACAGCACGGCCAGCGATCCGGCCGCTCGGGCCTCGCCTCGGCTCAGGTTCACCGCGTCGAGTCCGTCGGTCAGCGCGTCCAGGCCGCGCAGCAGGTCGTCGCGGCCGCTGCCGGTGAGCACGGCGCGGTGGGCGAGGGTGTCCCGGCCGTCGGCGAGCGCGAAGCCCACGTCGCCGAGCGCCACTTCCGGGTGGTCGGCGAGGTGGCCGCGCAACCGCGCCGCCTGGGCGCCCAGCGCCTGCTCGCTCGCGGCGGACAACAACCACGGGCCGGCCTGGTCGGTGCCGCCGGCCGGCGGGGGCGGTGGGGCCTGCTCCAGGATGACGTGTGCGTTGGTGCCGCTGATCCCGAACGAGGACACCGCCGCGCGGCGCGGCCGCTCGTGCCGGGGCCACGCGGTCCGCTCGGCGAGCAGTTCGACGCCGCCGCGCGACCAGTCCACGTGCGGGGATGGCGCGTCCAGGTGCAGGGTGCGCGGGAGTTCGCCGTGTCGCATCGCCTCGATCAGCGCGATCACCCCGGTCACCCCGGCGGCGGCCTGGGTGTGGCCGAGGTTGGATTTGACCGAGCCGAGCAGCAGCGGGCGGTCGGCGGGCCGGTCCGCGCCGTAGGTGGCGAGCAGCGCCTGGGCCTCGATCGGGTCGCCGAGCGTGGTTCCGGTGCCGTGCGCCTCGACCGCGTCGACGTCGGCCGCGCTCAGCCGGGCGTCGGCCAGCGCCTGGCGGATCACCCGCTGCTGGGCGGGGCCGTTCGGCGCGGTCAGGCCGTTGGAGGCGCCGTCCTGGTTGACCGCGCTGCCGCGCACCACCGCGAGCACCGGGTGGCCCAGCCGGCGGGCGTCGGACAGGCGCTCGACCAGGACCAGCGCGACGCCCTCGGCCCACGCGGTGCCGTCGGCGGCGGCCGAGAACGGCTTGCACCGGCCGTCGGGGGCGAGGCCGTGTTGCCGGCTGAACTCGGTGAACATGCCCGGCGTGGACATCACCGTGACGCCGCCGGCCAGCGCCAGGGTGCATTCGCCCGCGCGCAGCGCGCGGACCGCCAGGTGCAGGGCGACCAGGGACGAGGAGCACGCGGTGTCGACGGTCAGGGCCGGGCCCTCCAGGCCCAGGGTGTAGGCCAACCGGCCGGAGGCGACGCTGCTCAGGCTGCCGGTGAGCAGGTGGCCGCCGTAGCCCTCGGGCGCCTCGTGCAGCCGCGGTCCGTAGTCCTGCGGCATCGCGCCGACGAACACGCCGGCCCGGGTGCCGCGCAGCGTGCTCGGGGCGATGCCGGCCCGCTCGACCACCTCCCACGCGGTCTCCAGGAGCAGCCGCTGTTGCGGGTCCATCGCCGCCGCCTCGCGCGGGCTGATCCCGAAGAAGCCGGCATCGAACGTGTCGGCGTCGTGCAGGAAGCCGCCCGCGCGCACCGAGGACGTGCCGGGCCTGGCGAGTTCGGGGTCGTAGAGCGCGTCCAGGTCCCAGCCGCGGTTGTCCGGGAACGCCCCGATCGTGTCCGTTCCGTCGGTGAGCAGCTCCCACAGTGCCTCGGGGGTGTCCGCGCCGCCGGGCCACCGGCCGCCGGTCGCGACGATGACGATCGGATCGTCCTCGGCTGCGACCGGCGCCGGCGCGGCCCCGGACGATCCCGCATCCGCGGGCACGGTGCCGGCCGTGTGATCCGCGAGGTGGCGGGCCGCCGCCCGGGGGGTCGGGTGGTCGAAGGTCAGCGAAGCGGACAACGGGATGCCGCTCGCGGCGGCCAGCCTGTCCCGGAACTCCAGCGCGCCGACCGAGTCGAAGCCGAGGTCCTTGAACGTGCGGTCCGGGTCGACGGCACCGGGGCCGGCGTGGCCCAGTACGACGGCGGCGGTGGCACGGACCAGGATCAGCGGGTCCGGTCCGGTCGCGACGGCCGGCTCCGGCCCGGTGGCCGGGTCCGCCGGGGCGGGCGTGGCGGGCGTGGCGGCGGCGCGCGTGGCGGTGGGCGCGGCCGGCTCCGCGATCCAGTGCCGGGTGCGCTGGAAGGCGTACGTGGGCAGTGTGGTGCGGCGCGCGGTGGCCGGCAGCGCGGCGGTCCAGTCCACCGGTGTGCCGTGCACGTACACCTGGGCCAGCGAGGTCAGCAGCCGACGCGGCCCGCCGTCGCCGCGGCGCAGCGTGCCCACGGTCAGCGCGGGTGCCCCGGCGGCCTCGTCCGCGTCCAGGGTCTGCCGCAGTCCCATGGTCAGCACGGGGTGCGGGCTCGCCTCGACGAAGGTGCGCCGGCCGTCGGCGAGCGCGGCGCGGACCGCGTCCGCGAAGCGCACCGTGCCGCGCAGGTTGCGGTACCAGTAGTCGGCGTCCAGTGCGGTGGTCTCCAGCAGGCCGCCGGTGACGGTGGAGTAGAACGCGATCGGGCTCGGTGCCGGTGCGATCCCGGCGAGTTCGCGAAGCAGGTCGGCGCGCAGCGGCTCGACGTGCGGCGAGTGCGACGCGTAGTCGACCGGGATGGACCGCACGTCCACGCCGGCCTCGGTGTACTCGGCGAGCAGCGCGTCCAGGGCGTCCCGATCGCCGGACACCACGGTGGAGGCGGGCCCGTTGATCGCCGCGATGCCAACCCGGTCGGCCCGGTCGCCGAGTCCGGCGCGCACCTCGTCGGCGGGGCGCGGGACGGAGGCCATGCCGCCGCCGGGCGCGAGGCCGGTCAGCAGGCGACTGCGTCGGGCCACCAGCCGGGCGGCGTCCGCCAGGGTCAGCGCACCGGCGATGTGCGCGGCGGCGATCTCCCCCTGCGAATGCCCGATCACCGCGTCCGGGCGCACCCCGAACGCCTCCCACAGTCGGGCCAGCGAGACCATCACCGCGAACAACACGGGCTGTACCACGTCCACGCGCTCCAACGAGGGCGCGCCGGGCACGCCGCGCAGGACGTCGTGCGGCGACCAGTCCACGTGCGCCGCGACGGCGTCCGCGCAGGCGTCCAGATGGGCGGCGAACACCGGGGAGGCGTGGCGTAGTTCGACGGCCATGCCGACCCATTGCGAGCCCTGTCCGGGGAAGACGAACACGGTCGAGGTGTGCGGGTGGGCGCTGCCGGTCACCGCGCCGGCGGTCGGCACCGCGCCGGCCAACGCGGCGGTGGCCTCGGTGAGTTCGGCGAGATCGGCGCCGAGTACGACGGCCCGGTGCGCGAACGCGGTGCGGCCCTCGGCCAGGGTCAGCGCGACGTCCTGGGGCGCGGGGAGCTCGGGGTGCGCGGGGTGCTCGGGGTGCGCGGTGGTCGCCGCGTGCAGTCGCTCGGCTTGGCCGCGCAGCGCCCGGGGGTCGCGGGCGGACAGCGGCCAGGGGAGCACGGCGGCGGCCTCGGTGAAGGCGCGCGCTCCGGGCAGGTCGCGGGGGCGGACGGCGGGCGGCTCGCCCAGCACGACATGGCAGTTCGTCCCGCCCATCCCGAACGAGCTGACGCCGGCGAACAGTGGGCGATCCGGGTGCGGCCAGGGTCCGGGGGTGGTCTGTACCCGCAGGCCGGCCGCGTCCAGGTCGATCGCCGGGTTGGGCGTGGTGTGGTTCAGGGTCGCGGGCAGGGTGCGGTGCCGGATGCCCAGCACGGTCTTGAGCAACCCGACGATCCCGGACGCGCCCTCCAGGTGACCGACGTTGGTCTTGGCCGAGCCGACCGCGACCCGATCGGCGCCCGTTCGGCCCGCACCGTAGGCCGCACCCAGCGCGGCGGCCTCGATCGGGTCGCCGACCCGGGTGCCGGTGCCGTGCAGTTCGACGTATTGGATGCGCTCGGGAGCGACACCGGCCGCGTGGGCCGCCCGGCGCAGCACGTCGGTCTGCGCGCCGGTGTCCGGCACGGTGAGCCCGTCGGTGTCGCCGTCGCTGGTGATCGCGCTCCCGTGGATGACCGCGTGGATCGCGTCGCCGTCGGCCCGCGCCGCCGCCAGCGGCTTGAGCAGCAGCACCGCGCCGCCCTCGCCGCGCACGAAGCCGTTGGCCCGGGCGTCGAAGGTGAACGAGCGGTGGTCGGGCGAAAGGCCGCCGAAGCGCTCCGCGCCCACGGTGCTCTCCGGCGCGAGGTTGAGGTGCACGCCGCCGGCGAACGCGAGGGTCGACTCGCCGTTGCGCAGGCTCTCGCAGGCCAGGTGCACCGCGACCAGCGAGGAGGACTGCGCGGTGTCGACGGTCAGGCTCGGGCCGCCCAGGTCCAGCGCCCAGGAAAGCCGGTTGGCGATCAGGCCGCGGGCGACGCCGGTGAAGGTGTGCCTGGTGATCGCGTCCGTGCCGTGCCGGTGCACGACGGTGGACCAGTCGTTGGCGATGGCGCCGACGAAGACGCCGGCCCGGGTGCCGGCCAGAACTTCGGGTGGGAGGCCGGCGTCTTCGGCGGCCTCCCACCCGAGTTCGAGGAACAACCGCTGGTGCGGGTCCATCGCGTCGGCCTCGCGCGGCGAGATCCCGAAGAAGGCCGGGTCGAAGGCGTCCACCCGGTCCAGGTAGCCGCCGGGCCGCAGTTCGGCGCCGCGCCGGCGCTCGGCGGTGGGTTCGCCCACCGCGCTGACGCCCTCGCGCAGCAGCTCCCAGAACGCGGCCGGATCGGCGGCGCCGGGCAACCGGCACGCCGTTCCGATGACGGCGATCGCGGTGCCGTGCCGGTCGTTCCTGCTGGTGGTGGTGTTCTCGCGGCTCATCATCGCGGAGTGGTCGCCCCTCATCCGAACGGTCCGTTGCCGAACGGCGACGACTGCGCCGAACGGCCTCCAGATTCGTCCGCCGCACCCCACCGGAATAACCCCTGTCGATCCCCTACCGACCCCATAGGGGAGGACCCGCTTCAGCCGGCGATCTCCTCCTCCAACCACGGCGGCAGGTCGAGTCGGCGCGCCACACCGAGTTTGCGATAGACCCTGGTCAGGTGTTGTTCGACGGTGCTGACCGTGATGAACAACCGACGGGAGATCTCCCGGTTCGTCTGGCCCTGGGCGGCCAGCGCGGCGACCCGGCGCTCGGCGTCGCTCAGCCCCGCGCCGGGTTGTTCCTCGTCGACGGCCGCGGACGCGGCGACCATCGCGGCCGGCTCCGGGGCCCGCACCCGGCCGGGCTCGGCGACCCGGCCGGCCTCGCCGATCCGGGCCGGTTCGTGCAGCGCCGCCGGCTCCCGCGCCTCGGGTATCGCCCCGTCCCGGTCGGGCACCGCGGCCAGCCGGTCACTGCGCGACAACGTGCGCGGCGGCGCCGCCTGGCACACCTCGGCCAGGTGCTGAGCCCGCCGCGCGGCCCGCCGGGCCCGACCGAACTCGCCCAACTCGCGGTATGCGTGCCCGAGTTCGGCGAACACCAGAGACAGCTCGAAACGATCACCGCAGGCTTGCAGTTCGCGGATCGCCTCCCACAACAGCGCGGGTCTGCGCCGCAGTTCGACCACCGACGCCTGCACGCTCAGCGCCAGCCCGCGAGTCCGGGACGGCTCGTCGGGCAAGCGCTCGAACTGCTCGGCGAGCAACTCCCGGGCCGCGTCACGGTCGCCCAGCCGCACCTGGGCGCGGGCCGCCTCGACCCGCCACGGCACGATCCCGGGCAGGTCGATGCGCCACGCCGTCATCAGCTCGCCGCAGGACATGAAGTCGCGCAGGGCCGCGTCCGGGCGGTCGGTGGCCAGGTTGTACCGGCCGCACGCGTGCAGGTAGTGCAGCCCGGCCGGGGTGTGGAACATCGCCCCGGGAACCGGGAGTTCCAGGAATCGGGCGGCCTGCTCGTGGTCCCCTCGGGCCACCGCCGAGGAGATCCGCGCGGCCAACGGCACGCCCACCGCGACCCCCCAGCCCTCCGGCGCGATCCGGGTCAGCGCGGTCTTGGCACCGTCCTCGGCGCCGAGCAGGTCCCCCTGGCGGAGCGCGATCTCGCCGAGCACCGCGCTCAACATGGCGTGTGCGATCGGGCTGCGCCGGGCGGCGACCTGATCGATCAGCGCGACGCACCATTCCTGCGCCGCCGCGGCCCGGTCGGCGTAGACCAGCGCGGTCAGCGTGGAGGTGAGCGATTCCATCGTGGTGTCGTCCAGGCGCGAGCCGCGCAGGATGCGCTCGGCCCGGTCGTACACCCGATCGCCGTCGAGTCGGCCGGCCAGTACGGCGGTCAGCAGGTCCAGCCCCTCGATCCGGCCGATGGTCGCGGGCAGTACGGACACCTCCGGTTCCGGCTCGGGCGAGTCCGCGTCCACGGCCGGGTACCAGTACTTGAGCCAGACCCGGGCGGCCCGCGCCTCGGCGGCGGTGACCCGCGCGTCCGCCTCGCCGGGCCCGCAGGTGCGCCAACCGGCGTCGATCACGGCCTTGGCCTCGTCGAGCCGGCCGTACCAGGCCAGGTAGCGCACGCACACCAGCGCGTCGCGACCGCTGAGCCGGCCGTCCCGGACGGCGCCGGCCAACCACGGCACGTGTCGGGCCGCGGCGGCCGGGTTGACCAGCCATTCCAGTCCGATCAGGAACGCCTTGATGGATACCCGGGTGCATTCGTCCGGCGCGATCCGCTCGGCCAACTTGAGGTAGTCCACGGCGAGCCGCAGATCGCCCTCGGCGACCACCGCCTCGGCCGCCTCGCGCAGCGTGCGTACCGCCCACGGCGCGCGGAAGTCCCCGGCGCCCGCGAGGTGTTTGGCGACCGACTCGGACGGGGCGCCGTCGATGTGCAGCAGGGTCGCCGCCCGGGCGTGCCCACGCTCGCGATCCGGGCGGGTCATCGTGTCCAGCACCGCCGCCCGGGCCCGGTCGTCGCGGAATCGGCCGCAGGCCACCAGTCCGGCGTCGTTGAGGGTGCGCGCCGCGCGGGTGGCCGTGGCGGGTTCGAGTTCGAGCAATTCGGCCAGCCCCCGGGTGGTCTCCGATTCACCGAGCACGGCCAGGCCGCGGGCGACCTGCACGGTGGCCGGGTCGAGTCGGTACAGGCAGCCGACCACCGCCCGGCAGTACGCGTCCGCGACGGTGGGCCGCAGTGGGCGCCGGGCCGGGTCCAGGCGCGCGGCGGGGCCCATGTCCTCCAGCAGCGCCCGGATCAACAGCGGGTTGCCGCCGCTGAGTTCGTGCACGTCGGCGGTCAGCCGGGCGGCGGCGGCCGGGCCGAGTTCGTGACCGAGCAGTTCGCCGACCGAGCCCTTGCCGAGCAGGGCCAGGCGGATGCGCTGGTGATGCGGCTGGCGTTCGACGTCCGCGGCGAACGCGGCGAAGGCGGCCGAGGGCGGGGCGGCGTGCTCTCGCTCGCCGAGCAGCACCAGGACCGAGGCGCTGCGGATCCGGCGGATCAGGTGGGCCAGGAATTGCAGGGACACCGGGTCGGCGTGCTGGATGTCGTCGACCACCACCACGACCGGGCGCGCGGCGGCCAACGTCAGGATCAGCGCGCACAGTTCGTGCACCGCGCGCACCGTGGTGGCGTCCAACGCGTCGGTGCCGCCGAAGGCGGCGGTGTGCGCGCCGTCGTCCAGGAGCCGGTCGATCCGCTGCGCGTCCTCGTCCGGCAACGGCGCGGACTGGACGAGTTGGCGGACCACGCCGAGCGGGAAGTCCTGTTCCATCGGGGTGCCGACGGCACGCAGGAAGAGCGCGCCGTCGGCCGCGGGCCGATCGCCGAAGCTGTGCAGGAGTGCGGTCTTGCCGACCGCGACCGGCCCGCACACGGTGGTCACGCCACCGACGCCCGTCGCGCAGCGGGCCCGCGCGGTATCCAGTCGGCTGAGTTCCTCGGTTCGCCCCACGAAAAACACGTGCCACTCCCCCGGCGGAAATCCAAGTGTTTCCGCGTGTTGAATTCGCTATTAACTCTGATTAATATTTCCCCACGCACGTACCATGCCCGGCCCGAATCGCGGCGGGATATCCACGCCTCGATACGACCGGAACACGCGATTTCGGGGTCCGAGGTGCCGGGTGGGTGCCGGGCGGGCCGGCGGGTCCGAGCGGACCTCGGCAGCGGAGCGGGATCGTTCCGATCCTGGTCGGATGTACGGGCGCGACGGCCGAATGCCCCCGACTACCGGGCATCCGGGCATCGACCCGACGAACGATCCCTACGACGACGGATTCAGCGACACAGTCCGCTGGACATGCGGGCGAGATCCACGTCGAGGCGGGACACCAGGGCGAGTCGCGAGGCGCTCGCACCACGGGTCCCCTGCACGGCCATCTCCGAGGAAGAAGTAGAAAAGCTCCGAGCCGGTGATCCGGACTTTCGCTTCATAGCTGAACGGCAGTCTAGAAATCCGCCCGCGTCGCGTCAACACGAAGGTGTCGCGAAAGAAAGCCGACACCCGGACGCGCCGTTCGTCCGCTTATGCCGCGGACAGCACGCACGAACGACCCCCACTCGGACAATCCCGGCCAATTTCCCGATCACGCCCGTACCCACAAGGGTCGGTAGGGGTCCGCTAGGGGTGCTGGGGGTCGGCGCGACGCCACTACTTTCCTGGAAGTGCCGGCGGCGGCCGTTGCTCCGCCCTGGGCGTCTTCGCACCATCCCCCACTCTCGACAGGACTCGACCATGCGCGCCATCCGTCCACCCGGAATCGTCGGAGCGGCCTTGGCCGCCGCGCTCGTCCTGTCCGCCTGTACCTCCACCACCAAGTCCGGCAACGTCGCCGCCCAGGCGGACGCGGGTCCGCCGGTCCGAGGCGGCTCGGTCACCGTGGCGATCAACACCGAGCCGACCTGCTTCGACATCCACGTCAGTCCGCAGGACATCACCGCGTCCATCCAGCGCAACGTCTTCGACTCGCTGGTCGCCGAGGACGACCAGGGCAACTTCCGCCCCTGGCTCGCCACTTCGTGGGAGGTCGCGCCGGACCTGACCAGCTACACGTTCAAACTGCGCACCGATGTCAAGTTCACCGACGGCACCGCGTTCGACGCGAACGCGGTCAAGGTCAACTTCGACCGGATCGCCGCCAAGAGCACCAAGTCCCAGTACGCGGCCAGTCTGCTCGGCCCCTACACCGGCACCGAGGTGCTCGACCCGGCGACCGTACGGATCCGCTTCGCCAAGCCTTTCGCGCCGTTCCTCCAGGCCGCGAGCACCGCCTACCTCGGCTTCTACTCGCCACAGGCGCTGGCCGCGGCCGGCGACAAGCTCTGCGCGGGCGGCGCACAGTCGGTGGGCACCGGGCCGTTCAAGTTCGCCGCGCACACCAAGGGCCAGAGCCTGACCCTGGAGAACAACCCGGCGTACAACTGGGCCCCGACCGGAGCCGGGCACCAGGGCGCCGCCTACCTGGACAAGCTCACCTTCCGCTTCCTGCCCGAGGACTCGGTACGGGTGGGCGCGTTCGCCGGTGGACAGGTGGACATCGCCGGGTCGATCCCGCCGGTGAACGTCAAGGGCCTGGAGGGGCGCGCGGACGTGCGCATCCTGCGGCACGACTTCGCGGGCGCGGTGTACAGCCTGTTCCTGAACACCACCCGGGCACCGTTCGACGACGAGCGGGTGCGCAAGGCGGTACAGCGCGGGATCAACATCGGGCCGAACGTGCAGTCGATCTACTTCGACCAGTATCGGCGCGCCTGGGGCCCGCTGGGGTCGGCCACGCCCTCCTACGACAAGACGTTGGAGAACAGTTGGCCCTACGACCCGGCGCTGGCCGGGCGGTTGCTGGACGAGGCCGGGTGGACCGGGCGGGACGGGGACGGCTATCGCACCCGGGACGGCAAGCGGCTGAGCGTGCAGTGGCCGAGCGCGCCGGCGGCGGTGCGCGAGCAGCGCGACATCCTGGCCCAGGCGGTACAGGCGGACCTGAAGAAGATCGGCGTCGAGGTACAACGACCGGCACTGGATCTGGGCGCGTTCACCACGAACGCCTACGCCGGCAAGTACGACGTGCTCGACATGAGTTGGGCCCGGTTCGAGCCGGACGTGCTGCGGCTGTACTTCAACTCGTCGAACCTGCCCAGCGCGGGCGGGCAGAACGCGGCCTGGCTGAGCAACCCGCAGATCGACGGGTGGACCGACTCGGCGGCCGCGACGCTGGATCGGCCCACCCGGGACCGGCTCTACGCCCAGACCCAGGCATGGGTGATCGAGCATGCCGCGGTGGTGCCGCTGTACTCGGCGACGACGCTGTTCGCGACCGGCAAGCAGATCAACGGGCTGCGTCTGGACCCGAACGCCTGGCCACTGTTCCACGACGTGTGGAGCGCCCGGCGATGAGCTCCGCCGTGACCCCGGCCGAACCGGCCCGCCTGCCGCGCGTATTGCGTGCGGTGGGCGGGCGGCTGGTGGCGATCGCCTCGGTGCTGCTCGGCGCCGCCACGCTCGCCTTCGCCGGACTCAAGCTGCTGCCGGGTGATCCGGTGGCCACGCTGCTGGGCCCACAGACCACCGCGTCCCCGGCCGTGCGGGCGCAGATCCGCTCCGACTACGGCTTCGATGACCCCGTGATCAGTCAATATCTGCACTATCTAGGCGAGTTGCTGCACGGACGATTGGGTGAGTCCTATCAACTCCAGCAGCCGGTGTCCGCGCTGATCGCCGAACAGTTCGGCTCCACCTTCGAACTGGCCATGTCTGCGCTGGTATTGGCCGTGGTGATCGCCACGGTCTCGGCGCTGGCCACCGCCGGGCGCCGGTCGGCGCTGCGTTCGGCGCTCGGGGCTTGGGAGTTGGTCGCCGTCTCCACGCCGTCGTTCTGGCTGGGCATCGTGCTGCTGACGGTGTTCTCGTTCCGCCTGCAGTGGTTTCCGGTGGCCGGGACCGAGGGCGTGCAGACGCTCGTGTTGCCCGCCGTGACGCTGGCCCTGCCGATCGCCGGGGTGCTGGCCCAGGTATTGCGCGAGGGCCTGGAGAAGGCGCTGGCCGAACCGTTCGTGGTCACCGCGCGAGCACGCGGGCTCGGGCGTGGCGCGGTACGGGTCCGGCACGCCTTCCGGCACGCGGCGATTCCGTTGCTGACCCTGTCCGGCTGGCTGACCGGCACCCTGCTGGGCGGCACGGTCCTGGTCGAGAAGGTGTTCGCCCGGCCCGGCATCGGTGCGCTGACCCTCCAGTCGGTGAACACCAAGGACATGCCGGTGGTGATGGGCGTGGTGTTGCTGGCCGCCCTGGTGTTCGTGCTCATCTCGCAACTCACCGACGTGCTCTACGCCGTCATCGATCCACGACTGCGGAAGGGATGAGCGGATGACCACGACACCGACCGCCGACAAACGGCGGGTCCGGATCCGCCGCCGGCCCGCCCCGCGGGCGAGCGTCGTGGTGGCGCTCGTCGTCCTGGTGCTGTTCGCGCTGATCGGGCTCGCGCCCGGCCTGTTCACCGGCACCTCGCCGATCGAGACCGATCCGCTCGCCGCCCTCCGCGGGCCCGGCGCGGAACACTGGTTCGGCACCGATCAGCTCGGCCGCGACGTGTTCGCGCGGGTCCTGCACGGCGCCCGCCCCTCGCTGCTGCTGGGCCTGGGGGCGACCGTGTTCGCGCTGGTCGGCGGGACCCTGTGGGGTCTGCTCTCGGCGCTCGGCGGGCGGGCCGCCGACCAGGTGTGCATGCGCCTGGCCGACATCATGTTGTCGCTGCCCGAGTTGTTGCTCGCGCTGTTCGTGGTCACCCTGCTCGGCCGCGGCACCGTGGACGTGATGGTCGCGGTAGCCATCGCGGCGATGCCCGGTTACGCACGTCTGGTTCGCGCCGAAGCGCTGGTGGTGCGGCGCTCGGGCTATGTCGAGGCGGCGGCGGGCCTGGGGCTGCGCCGACCGGTGCTGATCGTGCGGCATGTGCTGCCCAATGCGATCGGGCCGCTCCTGGTGCTGGGCACGGTCGGCTTCGGCACCTCGCTGATCTACGCGTCCGGGCTCAGCTTCCTGGGTCTGGGCGCCCAACCGCCCTCGCCGGAGTGGGGCGCGATGTTGTCCGAGGGGCGTGGCTTCCTGGAGACCGCGTGGTGGATCGGGGTGTTCCCCGGCGCCGCGGTGACCTGCGCGGTGATCGCGGTGAACGTGGCCGGTCGGCACGCCCGCACCCGATTCGCCGGAGGGACGGCCCGATGACCGGTACTGCCGCGACCGAACCACTGCTCGTCGTGGACGGACTCGATGTGGCCTTTCCCGGCCGCGAACCGGTGGTGCGCGACGTGTCGTTCACCCTGGCGCGCGGCGAATGCCTGGCGGTGGTCGGCGAGTCCGGTTCCGGGAAGAGCGTCACCGCGCGCACCCTGGTCGGCCTGACCGGCGGCGGCGCCCGGGTGAGCGCCCGGCGACTGGCCTTCGCGGGCACCGACCTGACGGCCCTGTCCGAAGCGCGCTGGCGGGCGTTGCGGGGCCGTCGGATCGGCCTGGTCCTGCAGGACGCGCTGGTCTCGCTGGATCCGCTGCGCACGGTCGGCGCGGAGGTCGCCGAGGCGCTGCGCACGAACGCGGTGGTGCCGCGTGACCGGGTCGGCGAGCGGGTGCTCGAACTCCTGGAGGACGTCGGCATCCCGGATCCGGCGCGCCGGGCCCGGCAGTATCCGCACCAGCTCTCCGGCGGCCTGCGCCAGCGTGCCCTGATCGCGTCCGCCCTGGCCGGCGGTCCCGAGTTGTTGCTGGCGGACGAGCCGACCACCGCGCTCGACGTCACCGTGCAGGCCCAGGTGCTCGCCTTGTTGGGCCGACTCAAGGAACAGGGCACCGCCGTACTGCTGATCAGCCACGATCTGGCCGCGGTGGCCGAGCTGGCGGATCGCATCGCGGTGATGTACGCGGGCGAGATCGTCGAACAGGGGCCCACCGAACGGGTCCTGGCCGAGCCGGAGCATGCCTACACCCGGGCGCTGCTGGCGGCGGTGCCGTCCGGCCGGGCGAAGGGCAGCCGGTTGTCCGGACCGGTCGGCCCGACCCGGGCGCCGGTACCCGCCGCGCCGCCGGTCGGTGCGGTGTTGCTGGAGGTGGCCGGGATCGGCAAACATTTCCGGGCACCCGACGGGACCCGGCACGACGCGGTCCGGGACGTCTCGTTCGAGCTTCGGGCGGGCGAAACGCTGGGCGTGGTGGGCGAGTCCGGGTCCGGCAAGACCACGGCGGCGCGGATCGTGCTGGGTTGGGAGCGCCCCGACGCGGGAGCGGTGCGTTTTCGGGACGCGCCGTGGAGCGAGCTGCCCGAGTCCGCGCGACGCCCCTCGCGGGGACGGATCCAGGCCGTACAGCAGGACCCGCTCGGCTCGTTCGACCCCCGGTATCCGGTCGCTCGGATCCTCGGCGAGGCGGTCGCCGCGGCGGGCCTGCCGGGCGGCAGATGGCGTGCCACCAGAGCGGCGCATCGGGCCCGGGTGGCCGAACTCCTGGATCTGGTGGGCCTGTCCACGGATCTGCTGGATCGGCGGCCGCGCGACATGTCCGGCGGTCAGCGACAACGGGTGGCCATCGCCCGGGCCCTGGCGCCCTCGCCCGAGTTGATCGTGTGCGACGAACCGGTGTCCGCGCTGGACGTGTCCATCCAGGCGCAGATCCTGGACCTGCTCGCCGATCTGCGCGCCGAGTTGGGTCTGGCGCTGCTGTTCATCTCGCACGACCTGGGCGTGATCCGGCACGTGAGCGACCGCATCCTGGTGATGAAGGACGGCCGGGTGGTGGAAAGCGGCGACGCCGAGCGGGTGTTCACCCGGCCCGAGGCGCCCTACACCCGCGAGCTGCTGGCCGCCGTACCGCGCCCGATCGCGACCGTCGGGGCGGTGGCGGACCCGGCGGCGCAGGCGGCGGACCCGCACGCGCGTGGTGGACGGGTGCTCAGCGGCGGGGCGGCGCCGTGATCGCGCCGGAGCGCGGGGCGAACGCGCGCAGGAACGTGGTCACTCCGGCGGTGACCGCCCGATCCAGCGCCGCGTCGTCCACCGGCCGGGTACCCAGCGCGGTCAGCGTGGGCAGGTCGCCGGAGATCAGCGCCAGGAACTGGTTCGCGGCGGTGACCGGGTCGTCGATGTCCAGGTGTCCGCCGTGCGCGAGCCGGGCCAGTCGGCCGGCCAGGGCGTCGATGATCCGTACGGTGCCGCCCTCGCGGATGGTGTCGTACAGGTCCGGGAAGCGCGCGGCCTCGGCGTACACCAGCCGTTGGAGCGCCCAGCCCTTCTCGCCCGCCTGACACTGCACGACACGGTGGGCGATCGCGGTCAGCCGCGGATGCAGTTCCTCGGCATCGGCGGGAAACGCCTCCAGGGCTGCCAGGATCCGGCCGCTGGACTCGATCGCGGCCTCGACCACGACGGTGCGGAAGAGGTTCTCCTTGCCGCCGAGGTGGTTGTAGATGGTCGGCTTGGACACGCCGGCCTCGGCGGCGATCGCGTCGATCCCGGCCAGCGTGTAGCCCTCGCGGGTGAACACCGCCTCGGCGGCGGCCAGGATCGCCCGCCGTTTGTCGATCCGTCCGCGCGTGTCGCCGGCGGTTCGCGTCGTCGACCTCTTCGTTCCCTCGACCATGTTGCGACGTTACCAGACGTGCTGTTAATTTTTACTTGCGAGTTTAGTTAACTGATCTCATCGGTAACTTGGAGGCGTTCATGGCCACCGCACCCCCCGATCCGGAAACGAAGATCGACGGACCACTCCTGCGCCTGATGCTGGTGATGCTGCTCGGCGGCGTGATGGGCATCCTGGACACCACGATCGTCAACGTCGGCATCGAAACCCTCGGCGAGGAGTTCGACGCACCCCTCAAGACCATCGAATGGGTGGCCACCGGCTACCTGTTGGCCCTCGCCGCGACCGTGCCTCTGGCCGGCTGGGCCGCGGCCCGGTTCGGCGGCAAGACGGTCTGGCTCAGCGGCCTGACCGTCTTCCTGGCCGGCTCGGCCCTGTCCGCGATCGCCTGGAACGCGGAGAGCCTGATCGCGTTCCGGGTGCTCCAAGGCGTCGGCGTCGGCGCCCTGGAGCCGACCCTGCTGACCATGCTGGCCCTGGCCGCCGGACCCAAGCGGGCCGGAAAGATGATCGGCATCGTCGGCGCGGTGGTCACCCTGGGGCCGATCCTGGGCCCGGTCCTGGGCGGCGTCCTGCTCGAACACGCCGACTGGCGCTGGATGTTCATCATCAACCTGCCGATCGGGGTGATCGCCCTCGCGCTCGCCTACCGGCAGATCCCGGCCGACCCGCCGCACGCGGGCGACCCGCCGCCGTTGGACGCGCGCGGCATCTCGCTGCTGTGCCCCGGCTTCGCGGCGGTCGTCTACGGCCTGTCCCAGGCCGCCGGCGACAGCGGCTTCGGCGCACCACAGGTGCTCGCGGCGCTCTTCGCCGGCGTCGCGCTGATCGTGGGCTACGTCCTGCACGCGCTGCGCACCGAACACCCGCTGATCGACGTCCGGTTGTTCCGGATCCGCGGCTTCGCGGGCGGCATCGGCGCGGTGTTCCTGACCGGCATCCTGCTGTTCTCGCTGCTGTTCCTGATCCCGCTGTACTACCAGGTGGCCCGCGACCGCGGCGTGCTGGCGGCGGGCCTGCTGCTGGTGCCACAGGGGATCGGCGTCTGGATCGGCATGCCGATCGCCGGCCAACTCTTCGACCGGATCGGCGCCCGGGCGCTGATCCCGTTCGGCGGCCTGCTGGCCGCGCTCGGCATCCTCGGCTTCAGCACCGCCGACGCGGGCACCAACACCGCCGTTCTGGTCGGCTATTCGTTGGTGACCGGCGCGGGCCTGGGCTTCGTCGGCGCGCCCGCGATGTCCTCCGTCTTCGGCTCGGTGGCCCCGGAATCGGTGCCGAGCGCGACCGCGGCCGTCTACCTCGCCAACCAGATCGGCGGCACGCTCGGCATCGCGATCGCCGCACTGGTCCTCCAGAACCGCACCGAAAGCCACGACGTGGTACCCGCGTTCCAGGGCACCTTCGGCTATCTGATCGCCATCGCGGTGGTGGTCGGCGCGGTCGGCCTGGTGCTGCGCCGCGCACCGGCCGCCGCCGCGCCGGACGCCTCGCCGGCCCAGGACACGCCGCTGCCGGAACCGGCCCACCAGGAGGCGTGACCGGCCCCGGGCCCGGCCCGCGACCGCTGCGGCGGCGCGGACCGGGTCCGCCGGCGGATTGCTCGCGCG
Source organism: Embleya sp. NPDC059213 (assembly GCF_042754445.1). NCBI lineage: Bacteria > Bacillati > Actinomycetota > Actinomycetes > Kitasatosporales > Streptomycetaceae > Embleya > Embleya sp. NPDC059213. The sequence continues at coordinate 12,830 of NZ_JBHZAV010000009.1, read as the reverse complement.
CCGAGCGTGAGGATCCGCCCGCCGCGGTGTCCCAAGGAGGCAGGACCGGCGGGAAGCCGGGCCATCTCGGGGGGACGCATGGGGGAAATCGTGCACGGCGGCGCTCGATCGGTCGATCCGGTTCCGGTCGAGCTACGCAAGGGCCCGGCGGCCGACCAACCGGTGACGGCTCCTCGGGTGGCCGCGTCCGGGTCGGAACCGACCGGTCTGCTCTACGACCTGATCCGCTGGCCGATCCGGATCGTCGCGGTCGTCGTGTTGTTGCCGATCCGGCTGGCCTGGGAACTGCTCAAGGTGCTCGGCCGGGGCATCCGGGATCGGGTCCTGTCGCCGGCCGGTCGCCTTGTGCTGCTGCTCGGGCGCGGCCTCGGGTTCGCCATCCGGAATTGGCTGCTGATCCCGGCCGTGCGAGCGCTGCGGGCCGCGGGACGCGCGCTCGATGTGTGGATTTGGGATTTCCTCCTGGTCCCCCTCGCGAAGGCCGCCCGCGCCGCCGTGTTCGCACTCGGCCGCGGATTGCGGTGGCTGGCCGTCGAGGTGGTGTGGCGCGGGCTGTGGTTGGTCGCCCGGTACGGGGTCGTCCGGCCGTTGCGCCGGCTCGGCGCGGGGCTGCTCGCCCTGGCCCGGCTCGCGATCCGCGCCGCCGCACTGCTGGGCGCCGCGATCGCACGCGCCTGCCACTTCCTGGTCGTCGTACCCGCCCGTTGGGGTTGGCGGGCCGCCCGGGTGGTCGGTCGCGGCTTCCGGCGGTGGCTGCACTACGTGCTGATCGTGCCGCTGAAGTGGCTGTGGCGCGGGGTGGTGGCCGGGGCGCGGGTCGCCGGACGCGGTCTGGTCGTGCTCGGGCGAGGCGTCGGCTTCGTGCTCCGGCACGCCGTGCTGACGCCGGCCCGGTGGTTGTGGCGTGCACTGGTCGGCACCGCCGGCCTGGTCGGGCGCGGCCTGCTCCTGGGCGCACGGTTCGCCGTACGTGCGCTGTACCTCGGCGTCGTCGTCCCGATCCGCTGGGCCGGCCGAGGCGCGCTGCACACGCTGCGGCTCGTCGGGCGCGGCCTCGTGGTCGTCGGGCGCGCCATCGGGGTCGCGTTCGTGCTGGTCGTCGCCCGACCGGTGGTCTGGGCCTGGCATCGGGTCGTCCGGCTCGTCCGCGCGCTGGGCCGGGCGCTGCGCTTCCTGATCGTCCTCCCACTGCGCTGGGCCGGCCGCAAGAGCGTGCTCCTGGCCCGATGGATCATCCGGGCACTGCGCTTCCTGATCGTCCTCCCACTGCGCTGGGCCGGGCGCAAGGCCGTGCTCCTGGCCCGATGGATCATCCGGGCACTGCGCTTCCTGATCGTCCTCCCACTGCGCTGGATCGGCCGCAGGGCCGTACTCCTGGCCCGATGGATCGGCCGAACATTGCGCCTGCTGACCGTGCTGCCCGCGCGTTGGGCCGGGCGCAAGAGCGCGTCTGCGGCCCGGCTGGTGATCGGGCGACCGTTGGTCTGGGCGAGGACGGCGGTCCTGGCGCCCGCCATCCGCACGATCGCGCACACCTGGCGCGCGACGCTCGCCCCGATCGGCGCGATCTCGCGCACCGTCCGGGCCCAATCCCGCGCGGCCGGCCGCGACGTGCGCCGCGCCCTCTCCTTCGGCACCCGGTCGTCCGACAAGTAGCCGGGCCCGCCGCCCGCCCGCGACCCGCATCCGCATCCGCATCCGCATCCGCATCCGCATCCGCATCCGCCCGCACCAATACCTGCAAAGCGACCGAACCACCCCGAATCCTGTCCCGACCATGGGGTGTCCATTGCCTGCAACGGCTTCTGGAATGGGCCCAAATCTCGTTGAATGTCGTCGTGGATACGAATGTGGCGACGATTCGGCGTGTGACGACGGTGGCGGACGTGATCGCGGCCGGGGACCTGTTCGACGACCCGGTACGCCCGGACTGGGCGGCCCGCTTCCTGGGCGAGGCGGGGCATCACATCCTGCTCGCCTACCTGGGCGCCGCCCCGGTCGGGATGGTCACCGGCGTCGAGACGACGCACCCGGACAAGGGCACCGAGATGTTCCTGTACGAACTGGCCGTCGCCGAGGACCACCGGCGCCACGGCATCGGCCGCGCCCTCACCGAGGCGCTGGCCGAGCTGGCCCGCAAACGCGGCTGTTACGGCATGTGGGTACTCACCGACCGCGACAACGACGCCGCCGTCGCGACCTACCGCACCGCCGCCGCCGACACCGAGTCCGACCACGTCATGTTCGGCTGGACCTTCGACGACTGAGCCGGCGCGCTCGTCCGTGTCGGGTCGGCCGAATCGGGCACACGTATCCGCGAGCCGGGTCGGCGAGCTCCGGATCCGTCCACCATCCGCCCCCGCGTGGCGTGCGACCGCCCGGTCGAGCCCCTCGCGACGCCCCGAGGAAGCAGGTGCGTGCCATGGCCGAGGTCGTGCGTGAGATCGAGCGCAAGTATGTCGCGCCGGAGGGGGTCGGGGTGCCCGACTTCGCCGGGATGTCGGCCGGGGTGCGGGTCGAGGTCGGCAAGACCGTCGAGCTGGACGCGATGTACTTCGACACGCCCGGTCTGGCGCTGGCCGCGCACGGGATCACGCTGCGCCGGCGGACCGGGGGCGCGGATGCCGGGTGGCATCTGAAGCTGCCCGCCGGGGTGGACGCGCGGGACGAGGTGCGGGTGCCGCTGGGCGCGTCCGAGCGGGTGGTGCCGGCCGAGCTCGCGGTGCGGATCCGGGCGCACACCCGCGACGGCGAGCCGGTGCCGACCGTGCGGCTGCGGACCGTGCGCGAGGTGCGGCTGGTCCGGGCGGGCGGGCCGACCCTGGCCGAGATCGCGCACGACTCGGTGACGGCCGAGGTGTTCGTCAAGTCCGGTGTGACCACGGTGTCCTGGACCGAGGTCGAGGTCGAACTGGTGGACGGTGAGCCGGCGCTGCTCGACGCGCTGGATCGGCGGCTGGTCAAGGGCGGTTGGCGGCGGGCCCCGACGGCGTCCAAGCTCGGACACGCGCTGACCGAGGCGGGTCTGCGACCGCGCCGCAAGGTCGCGAAGCCGCGCGCCGGAAGCGCCGGGGCGGTGGCACTGGACTACGTGCGCGAGCAAATCGACACGCTGCTCGCGTACGACCCCCGGGTCCGGCTCGACGAACCCGACGCGGTGCACCGGATGCGGGTCGCCACCCGGCGGCTGCGCAGCGCGTTCCGGGTCTTCGCACGTGTGCTCGACGAACGGGTGACCGGCATCCTGGGCGCCGAACTCAAATGGCTGGCCGCCGAGTTGGGCCGGGCTCGGGACCAGGAGGTGTTGGCCCAACGGCTGCGCGACCGCCTCGACGCGCTGCCCGCGGAGGCGGTACTGGGGCCGGTGGAGGCCCGGCTGACCGCGTGGGACGCCCGGCGCACCGCCGAGGCCCGGGTCCGGATCCTGGGCGAACTCGACGGCGCGCGCTACTTCGCCCTCCTGGACGCGCTGGACACCCTCGTCGCCCGCCCACCGTTCACCGCCCGAGCGGCCCAACCGGCCCGCCGTCCGGCCGCAGCGGCCCTGCGTCGCAGCGACCGGCGGATCTCCAGGCGGGCCCGCGTCGCGCTGCGCTCCCCCGCCGGGCCGGCCCGCGACGCCGCCCTGCACGAGGTGCGCAAGGCCGCCAAGCGGGTCCGCTACGCCGGCGAGGCCACCCGCCCGGCGCTGGGCAAACCCGCCAAGCGGCTCGCCAGGCGAGCCAAGGAGTTGCAAAGCCTGCTGGGCACCCACCAGGACACCGTGCAGACCCGAAAGGCCCTGCGCCGACTGGCCATCGGGGCGCACAGCGCGGGCGAGAGCGCCTTCACGTGGGGCCTGCTCTACGGCGAGGAGGTTGCTCTCGCACGGCGCATCGAGGCGGAATTCCCGGCCCAGTGGGCCGACTACGCCCGCCCGCGAGTACGCCGGGGCCTGTAGCCGACCGGGGCCGACCGGGCCTCGATCCGAGCGCGCGCAGATCACGAGTCGGGCGTTCCGCTTTTGGGTTGCCGAGCCAACCGCTACGGTCGGTCCCAGCGCACGTGGGGCGGGCGCGCGACTGCGCGCACCGAGGGTGTGGGATCCAGGGGTGGGCATGGACGACTGGCGTTTCGACGTACCTACGAGCGGCAGCAAGCACCTGCCTCCGGATCCCGGGTACATCAAGGGACTGGCCAGTCAGGGCTACCGCTTCGAGGAAGCCGTGGCCGACCTGGTGGACAACTCGATCGACGCCGGCGCCTCGGACGTCGTCGTGCATTTCCAACGCAGCGGCGACCTGCTGACCTCGCTGGTCATCGTGGACAACGGACGCGGGATGACCGAGGCCGAGTTGGACACCGCGATGACCGTGGGCAAGCGGCGCGCGTACGACGACCGGGCGCTCGGCATGTTCGGGATGGGCCTGAAGGCGGCGTCCTTCAGCCACGCGGACAGCGTCACCGTGATCAGCCGGGCCAAGCGGGCCGGCACGGTGGGCCGGCGCTGGCGTACCGAGCAGGCGCAGGAGAGCTTCCAGTGCGACATCGTCGAGTTGGAGTTCGCCAAACGATTCCTGGATCGCTACGACGAGTACGTGATGTGGAACGGCACGGCGGTGCGCTGGGACGGCGTCCGCGACTTCCCGGCCCGCGGCGACGCCGGGCAGACCGACATCTACCTGACCAAGACGATGCGCTCGTTGGCCGACCACCTCGGTCTGCACCTGCACCGGTTCCTGGCCGACGGGCGGATCCGGATCACCATCGCGGTCTCGGGCAGCGACGAGGAAACGCCCCCGATGACCTGGCAGGTGATCGGCGTCGACCCGTTCGGCTACCCGATCTCCGGACTCCCGGGCTACCCGCGCACGTTCACCACCACCCTGGAGGGGGTCGGTCCGCTGGAGCTGACCGCCCACGTGTGGACGCCGCGCTCCAACGCCGAGCAGTTCCGCCTGCCCGGCGGCATCGTGGCCCGCCAGGGCCTGTACGCCTACCGCAACGACCGCCTCGTGCAGGCCGGCGGCTGGCACGGGCTGCGTCAGAGCGAGCAACACCTGTCGCTGGCCAGGATCGAATTCGACCTGCCGGCCGAGTCGGAACACGCCTTCGGACTCACCGTCAAGAAGGCCGAACTCCAGCCGATCCCGGGCTTCGTGGACGCGGTCGAACGCGCGACCGACGCCGAGGGCCGGACCTTCCTGGACTTCCTGAAGGACGCCGAGGGGGCCTACCGCCAGGCCCGCACCACCACCCGCGAGCGCAAGGCGGTGTTGCCGCCCGGGAAGGGCTTCGCCCCGGAGCTGCGTGCCGCGATCGAGGAGGAACTCCCGTTCGTGCCGGGTGAGGAGCCGATCGACGTGCGCTGGGTGCCGCTGGGCGGCGACGTATTCTTCGAGATCGACCGGGAGGAGCGCAGGCTGCTGCTGAACAAGCAGTTCCGCGCGGCGCTGCTCGGCGGACGACGCGCCGTCCTCAACGACGTGCCGGTGCTCAAGACGCTGCTGTACCTGCTGATGAACGAGGCGTTCACGGGCGAGCGGATCGGCCCCCGGGTCAAGGACAACCTGGACCTGTGGCAGTCGCTGTTGTTGGCCGCGGTGAAGAACGAGACGGCGAAGTACGGCTCCGAGGGGGCCTCTTGAGTGCGGACCGGCGCAGCAGGCATCTGAGCTGCGACGCGCTGCGCGACCATCTCGACAACCGGATGCCGATGCTGATCCCGGTCGAGGGCGACCCGCCGTTGTTCTGGCACCTGGAGGCGGGCGGACAGCGGCCGGCGCTGCGTATCCCGGTCGAGCCCGGGACGAAGGCACCGCGGTTGGGGATGCAGGGCATTCGGGCGGTGTGCGTGCTGGACGGGGGTCAACAGTTCCTGCACGTGTTCATCGAACGCGTGGATCTGCTGCGCGAGTTCCACATCGTGTGTTGTGAGATCGCCGATCGCATCCAGCAGGAGGACACAGCGCCGGTCGTTGCCGTGCAGACCACGGTGCTGGCGTGGCGCAGGTTGTTGGCCCGGGGGCGGCGGATGTCGCTGGAGGAGGAGATCGGCCTGTTCGGCGAACTCCTCACGCTGATCGGCCTGGCGGCGGTCCGCGGCTGGCACGCGGCCATCGCGGCGTGGCAACACCCGGAGTGCACCGACCACGACTTCACCGTCGGCCCGTACGACGTCGAGGTCAAGACCGTGGCCGGGCCGGCCCGCATCCACACCATCCACGGCCTGGGCCAACTCGCGCCGCACTCGAAGCGACCACTGTGGTTCGTCTCGCATGTGCTGGAACAAAACGACCACGGCCGCACGGTGCTCGGCGTGATCGAGGGCATCCGCTCGACGATCCGGGTGCGTGCGCCGGGCGCGCTGGACGACTTCGACGCCCGCCTGAAACTGGTCACCGGAAACGAGAGCGCGATCCCGCGCGAACATCACTGGGCCCCCGCCGGCGTCCCCCTGGCGTTTCCCGTCGACGCGGCCTTCCCCCGACTGACCGACGACATCTTCGCGCTGCTGCCCGAGCCCGCGGTGGCCCGCATCAGCGACATCGACTACCGCATCGACGTCGCCGATCTGATCCCCTCGATCGCGCCCTCCCCGGACGGGCTCGATCGCGCGGTCGACCTGCACGCGCTGCCGCCCGACGTCGCGTCGGACCTGTCCGAGCCGAACCACCCGAAGGACGAGCACCGATGACCGACGACCTCGCGCTGCTCGCGCTGCACCGGGCGGCCTTCGGCGGCATGTCGGTGCGACCGAAGAACCTGGCCAAGGCACTGGCCTACCAGGCCGACGAGCACACCGGGGCACTTCCCGACCTCGGCGAGGGGGCGCTGCGCCGCAGACTGCATCACGCCCACCCGGACGATCCGCTGCTGATCCTGTGGCGCGATCGGCTCAGCCGCTGGGACTTCGCCGACGGCGAGACCGCGCCGAACACCGAGGAACGCCGCACCGCGACCTACCAGGCCCTCGGCCTGGAGCCGGCGACCCGTGAACTGCTGGACCGTCGCTCGCCGTTCGCGCGGAGCAGCGGCGCCGTGGTGATCACCGACGAGGGTTGGGATCCCTGGTACACCCAGGAAGTGGCCCGACACCACAGCCACTACTGGGATGCCTACCGGGACACCCTGCTCGGCAAGAAGTGGGCCCCGGAGGCGGTTGCCGCACTCGATCGCAACACCAGCCGCGTGGTCGAGCGACTGGCCGACCCGACCTGTGAACAGCCGTACCAGTCCAAGGGCTTGGTCGTCGGCTACGTGCAGAGCGGCAAGACCGCGAACTTCACCGGCGTGATCGCCAAGGCGATCGACGCGGGCTATCGGCTGGTGATCGTGCTCACCGGCACGATCGAGGCGCTGCGCGCCCAGACCCAGCGCCGCCTGGACATGGAACTGGTCGGGGTCGAGAACATCTACTACGGCCAGGACCCGGATTCGGGCACCCTGGCCTTCCGCGACTACGACTACCTGGACGACCGGGACCGGCTGGACGGCGGGTTCCTGCGGCACGGCGCGCTGCCGTCCCGGCTCGGCGGCTTCGACATCGTCCGGCTGACCCGGCATCAGGACGACTACCAGGCGCTGCGCCAGGGGCTCAGTGCGCTGGAGTTCGAGAAGGCCGACCGGTTCACCCCGCTGTACGCGCCGGAGAACCTGCACCGCAGCTCGGCCCGGCTGATGGTGGTCAAGAAGAACGCTTCGGTGCTCAAGAAGCTGGTCAAGGACCTGGGGCGGATCAAGACCGAGCGCGGCGAGATCCCGACGCTGATCATCGACGACGAGTCCGATCAGGCGTCGGTGAACACCTCGGATCCGAAGAAGTGGGCGCAGGACCAGGTCCAGCGCACCGCGATCAACGGGATCATCTCGGAGTTGCTCGGGATGTTGCCGCGCGCCCAGTACATCGGCTACACCGCGACGCCGTTCGCCAACGTGTTCATCGATCCGGCCGACGCCGAGGACATCTTCCCCAAGGACTTCGTCATCTCGTTGGACCGCCCGGACGGTTACATGGGCGTCGCCGACTTCCACGACATCGATTCCACCATCCCCGTCGACGAGCGCACGGTGGCCAATTCGGCCGGACTCGCGCACGTGCGTTCGGTGCGACCGCTGCACGACGACGACGAGACCGACCTGTGCACGGCGATCGACATGTTCGTGTTGACCGGCGCGATCAAGTTGTTCCGTGAGGACCACGGCCTGGGCGCCGACCACTTCCGACACCACACGATGCTCGTGCACGAGTCGGTGAAGACGCATGTACACCGGGACCAGGCCGAGTTGATCAACGCGATCTGGCGCCGCGCGGGCTACCTCGGCTCGGGCGCGCAGGCGCGGCTGCGGCAGTTGTACGAGCAGGATGTGTGGCCGGTCAGCGAGGCGCACGCGGCGGGCGCGGCGATCCCCGCGTCCTACACCGACATCGCGCCGTACATCGGCATCGCCGCGATGCGGATCGAGGACTCGATCGGCAGCCCGGTCGTGGTGATCAACGGCGACAAGGAGATCGAGCAGCGCACGGCCGACTTCGACCGGCAGAAGGTCTGGCGAATCCTGGTCGGTGGCGCCAAGCTCTCGCGCGGTTTCACCATCGAGGGCCTGACCGTCTCCTACTACCGGCGCAAGACGCTCGCCGCCGACACGCTCATGCAGATGGGGCGTTGGTTCGGATTCCGCAAGAACTACCGGGACCTGGTCCGGCTCTACATCGGCCGGGACGAGGGTGGCCGCAACGGCGACCTGTACGAGGCGTTCGAGGCGATCTGTCGGGACGAGGAGGAGTTTCGCGACCAACTCCGGCTGTACGCCGAACTCGTCGACGGGGCGCCGCAGGTGACGCCGGCCCAGATCCCGCCGCTGGTCACCCAGCGACTGCCCTGGCTCAAGCCGACGGCACGGAACAAGATGTTCAACGCGGAGTTGGTGGAGACCCGGTCGCCGGGGTTGTGGGTGGAGCGGGCCGGATATCCGACGAAGGCGGCCGAACTGCGTTACAACGTCCAACAGTTCGCCCCGGTGATCGAGGCATTGCAGCCCGAACAGGTCGAACTGGCCTTTCCGCAGGAGGATCGGCTGCGCCGATTCCCGGCCTACCTGGGTCGGATCACGAACGAGCGGCTGCTGCCGGTGCTGCGTGAGCTGCGCTGGTCCGACCCCGGCCAGTTCGGCCCCGACCTGATGTACCTGGAAAACCCCAAGATCTCCGGCCACATCGAGGATTGGGTGGTGATCGCCCCGCAGTTGCAGAGTCCCGACCGCGATTCGGTGACCCTGCACGGTTTCGGCCCGCTCGCCGTGGTCAGCCGCAGCCGACGTACCGGCACCCTGTTCAACCAGGTCAGTTTTCCGCAACACCGCTATGTCGCCCGGCGCATCGCCGGCAGCGCCGCCTCGATCGGCGACACCGTCGCGGACGGCCTGGTCGCGCCCCGGCGCGGTTGTCTGCTGCTCTACCCGACCATGGAGCCCGATCGCAACGAACTGGTGATGGCCTTCGCCCTGGTCCCGCCCAGCACCGCGGTCTCCCCCGACCGCCGCCTGGTCGCCTTTCGCGCCAAGGACTCCTCCCGAGCCGCCTCGGCCATCGTGGCCACCCCGGTCTGACGCCGCGCGCATCCGGTCGACAGGCTCGGCCGGTCGAGGGCTCGGCCGGCGGGCGCGGGGACGGGGAGCCGGACTCGTCCCGGCCGCCGGCCGACCGCGGCGCCCGCTGTCCATCGGCGAACGGCCGGTGGTCTCGGCGGCCTTGGTGCCGCCGTTTCGCCCACCTGTTCGGCCGCCGGGCCGACGGGCCCGACCGGACCCGGAGCATCGCCGAGCGGTGATCGCGAGCGGCGCCGCCCTCCGCCCCAGCGAGGCCGATGCCCTCGGCTCCAACTGGTCCCGGACGACCCGGCGGTGCGCTACAACCGGGCGTTCATCCCGCAGGAGGTGGGGCGTTGGGACGACGCGCCGGCCGATCTGGATGTGGCCGCGGAGCTGGTTCCGGACGACGAGGACATCCGCGCGGCTCGCCGGGAGCGTCTGGCGAGGGTACCCGCCGCGACCTGATCGGCGACGGGGACCGGGATCCGTTCGCCGCGTACCCGAGAGCCCGCACGAACGACGAGGCCACAGCCCGTGCGCCGTGGCCTCGCCGGTATCAGTGCGGTGCCTCCGCCGGTGCGCCCGGGGCGGGTGGGCCCGGAGCCGTTGCACCCGCAGTCGATGCGCCCGCAGTCGGTGCGCCCGGAGCTAGTGCACCCAGAGCGACCACACGGTGCCGCCGTTGTTGAGACACAGGTACACCGGGCCGTGTGCCGGCGCGGCGGCCCGGCCGGCCGCGTCGCAGGACGCCTGCGTCGGGTAGTAGCCGTACAGGAAGAAGCTGCCGCCCGGTGACGGATCGGCCATCGCGGGCTGCGCGGCAGCCCCTACACCCAACAACGCCGCGGTCAACGCGACACCCGCCATAGCCTTGCGCATGTGCTCGACTCCATTTCTCGCCCCGAGGGCAACTCGGGTCAGTGGAACGGTAATTCGGGCCGTGCTGCGGTACCGGCGCGCACTCGGAAAACGCTAGCCGCCGGCCGGGTCGCGAGCAATAGGTCTATACCAATCGAATCGATCCACACGCTTCTCACACGGAGCGCGGACGACCGGCTCGCGCACCGCGCCGGAATGCTTCGCCGACCGCGACCGTTGCACGTAGGACGGCCGGCGGCGCCACGATCGCCGGCGGCACCGGAGGAGATGCGCATGCCGACACCCCCGCAGGGCCACCTCGTGACGACCGTGCACAGCACACAGACCGTGACGGTCGAGATCGACGGCGAGATCGTCGCTCGATCCGAGCGCCCGGTGGTGCTCTACGAGACCGGACTGCCGATCCGGTACTACCTCCCGCCGGACGACGTGGAGTTGACCCGCTTCGAGCCCACCGACACGCACACCACGTGTCCGTTCAAGGGTGAAGCCTCCTACTGGACCTATCAGGGCAACGGCGGCACCGGCCCGCGCACCGACGTGGCCTGGGCGTACACCGATCCGATCGACTCGGTCCCCGACATCGCCGGCCACCTGTGCTTCTACGACACGGTCGCCCGGATCACGGTCGAGGGAGAGCCGCCCGCGCCGCCGGCCTGACCCACGATGGCGTGCGCGCGGGGCGGGCCGCCGGACCGGTCCGCCCCGCGCTCATGCTCAGCAGCTCAGGTTGTTCCCGGCGGTGGTGCCGAGAACGGCCACGAACGACTGGTAGCTGTTGATCCGGCTCTGCACCTGTGCGGGGTTGCCGCCGTTGCATTCCAACGCGCCGTTGATGCTGCGGATCGTCTCGCCGAAGCCCGCCCCGTTGACCATCGCGTTGTGCGGGGTCATGGTGCCGGGGCCGTTCTGGGTGTTCCAGTACCAGAGGCCGGTCTTCCAGGCGACGGCCGGATCGTTCTGGACCAGGTTGGGATTGTTCAGCAGGTTGATGCCCAGGGCGTCACCCGCCGCCTTGTAGTTGAAGTTCCAACTCAGTTGGATCGGGCCGCGCCCGTAGTAGGCGGCCTGACCGGCCGGACACCCGTACGGCTGATTGGCATCGCAGTAGTGCGGGTAGTTCGCGGTGTTCTGCTCGACGATGTGGACCAGGCCACCGGTCTCGTGGTTGACGTTGGCCAGGAAGGCCGCCGCCTCCTGCTTCCTGACCGTGTCGCTGCCGGTCTTGGCGAAGCCCGGGTAGGCGCTCAACGCGGCGGTCAGGCCGGCGTACGTGTAGAACGGGTTCCGGCTCGGGAACATCTGGTTGAACTGCGCCTCGCTCACCACGAAGTCGCCCGGATTGCCGCCGTTGCCGCCCGTGCTTCCGCCGGTGGTGCCACCGGTGGTGGATCCGGTGCAGGTGAACGGCTCCCAGAACCAGGTGCTGATCACCGGGTCGTAGCCCGGGTTCGCGTTCTTCGCCCGGTAGAGGTTGCCGTTCGTGTAGCGCACCACGTCACCGACCGCGTAGTCGTGGCCCGCGACCCAGTTCGGATATGTACAGGTGCCGCCCCCGCCGCCGGTCGAACCGCCGGTCGAGCCACCGGTGGTCGGGTCGCCCCCGCCACCACACGAACCCTGGTCCGCCCAGACGTCGGTGGTGCCGGGCGTCTCACCCTGCGTCCACCACTTCGCACCCCAGTTGTGGCCGTTGTACGAGGCGGTCGCCCCACCCGTGTAGACGGCCGACGAACTCCATCCGGTCGCGCAGCCGGCCGCGGCCGCGGTCGAGGCGAACGGCAACACCGCCGCACACGCGCCCACGACCGCGATGGCCAACAGGAACACCATGATCCGGCTTCTGGGCACGGCGAGCCCGGAGGACGGCCCGGACCTGGAAAGTCTCGACATGGAAAGCCAACTCCCTCACGCGGGGGACATACCGCGCTTGATCGACGACGGGAAGTACCGCTAGGCGTACTCCAACTGCCGTACCGGGACCGGCGCGTGCCTCGTTCGAGGCCCCTGGACGGGATGTTGCGGGGCTCACTCAATACGAATGGTCTATACCAGTCAAGGGTCTGTGCGACATTCGTCCCACCCTCCGGGTGCCGGGCGTCGTCCGGCAACGACGACGGGAGCCGCCCCGCCCGCTCGGCGGTACCGGCTCCCGTCGCAACATCGAGGGCTGCTTCGCGGCGTTCACCAGGGCCGGCGCGATGTCGACGATCACGTCACCGCGCGCCGTACGACTCCATCGGCGCGGCCCGGCACGCCGGTTCGTCCGCCGGTGCGAGATGACTCATTGTCGCGGCGGGGGCCCCCCCCGCCCCAGCGCGGGGGCGGCCGGGGGCCCCGCCCCCGCGCCCCCCCCCGCGAGGCCGAAGAAAAGCCCCGCG